>NZ_CP019064.1 GCF_002951615.1 Rahnella sikkimica
TATGAATCTAACTCATTGTTTATATGAAATTAATAGTGCGTATCATCCTGACGGCGCAACACACCGATCCGCAAGACGTGCATCAAAAGCCTCAACCATTTGTAAGTAACCCAGCTTTAGTTCCACACACTTTTTGAGATTTCCGGTTTCTGATCCCTTCCCAATATGATGCCAGGATAAATCAGAGATCCGGGTCTGTTGATCCCTTCCCAATATTGATGCCAGATAAATCAGAGATCCGGGTCTGTTTGATCCCTTCCCAATATTGATGCCAGGATAAATCAGAGATCCGGGTCTGTTTGCAGGCTTCGGACAAATTCTTCCGGAGTCTGGTTATTTAATGAGGAATGTGGCCGGTACTGGTTATATTCCTGCCGCCAGTGCTCGATCTTCTCCTGAGCATCTTCCAGTGACAGGAACCAGTGCACATCAACACTCATCGCGCAGGCTCCCGTTGAATGACTCGACCAGAGCATTATCTGTCGGTCTGCCGGGCCGTGAGAAGTCCATTGTCACCTTATTTTCGTATGCCCATCGGTCAAGCGCTTTAGAGATAAATTCGCTGCCATTATCCGTCTGCAACCGGTGTGGTATACGGTGCTGCATTTGTTTCAGGCGCTCCATAACAGCCACCACATCCTCTCCGCGCAGCCCCTGACCAACTTCGATCGCCAGGCATTCACGACTAAAATTATCCACTACAGTTAGGGCACGTATCCGACGCCCGTTGAACAGTTATCACAACAAAATCCATGCTCCAGCACTGATCTAATGCGGTCACTTCTGGACGGGCGTGTCGGTGCCTGGCTGTACATGCCTGAGTGGGCGTTTTGCTCGCAGATTCAGTCCTTCCTGACAGTAAATTCGGTGGGTTTTCTTGTGGTTGACTAACCAGCCTTCCCTGCGCAAAAGAAATGAATGCGCGGGCAACCATAGCGGATCCGTGTCTCCGCAATTTTCTCTTATCCGGTGAGTCAGGGCCTGTCATCACGACAACTGCGATAGAGGTATACCGTGCGACTCTGCATCATTAAACGGCAACCACGACGCAGCCCGATACGATAGGCGTCCAGCAGGTAAGTCACCGCTTCACGCTTCTGAATGGGCCCAGAACTTTTTTCGAATGAATCCTGGAGCATTTCCTTATCCAGACTGAGGTCCGCCACAGACGCTTAAGCCGTTGGTTTTCGTCCTCAAGCTGCCGCAAACGGCGCAGTTCTGTTACGCCCATACCGCCAAATTTTTTTCTTCCAGTTATAAAAGTGGCTTCAGAAATACCCATCTTTCTGCACACTTCCTCCACCCGAGTGCCTGTTTCGGCCTGTTTAAGGGCGAATGCTATCTGTTCTTCGGTATAACGGGTCTTTTTCATGGTTGATATGCCTCTCAGTGAGATGAAAGAAAGACCGGATACTTTAGTTAGGCTGGCACTGTTTTCAGGGAGGAGATCATCTCAGCCATCAGCCGGTATTCTTCCGGCGTCAGGTTATTCAGGGATTCATGGGCCGCTCACTGTTATATTCATTCAGCCAGCGCTCCGTTATTTCCCGTGCTTCATTCAGTGTTCTGAACAGATAAAATCCAGTATTTCGGTCCGGTACGTTCGGTTAAACCTTTCTATAAACGCATTCTGTGTTGGCTTACCCGGCTTGATAAATTCCAGCATCACGCCATGCTCTTCGGCCCATTGCGCCAGAGCCAGTGATATCAGTTCCGGTCCGTTATACCTATTGAATGCATCCAGCTAGCGTTTAAGTCAGCTATTTTCTACAACTTGTAATGTCTGTGTCTGTCACAAGTGGAGAAAATCAATGAACACTTTAGTTAGTAACATCGGTGTGTCGGGGACTCTGATTGCCCTAGATATCGCTAAAAAACATCACGATGCAAAAATTCGGCACCCAGATGGACGAACATCCTATCTGCGTATTGAAAATACCCTGGAAGGGTTCAACCGACTGCTTGCGCTCACCGCTTCACCCCATGAAGATATTATCGCTGCATTTGAACCTACAGCTGATTATCACCGTAACATCGCATGGTGGTTACATAAGCAGGGAGTTCAGTGCCATCTTGTTTCATCTGTCAGATGTGCCCGAGCTCGTGAGATGCTGTTTAAGACCTGGGATAAAAATGATCGCAAAGATGCCAGTGTCATTATGTATTTGCTCGAACAAGGATTATCTTCACCATTTTATGATCCTCTGGCGAATGGCATTATCGATATACAGGAGATATCAAACACATACCATCAGGTTACTCTGGCACGAACACGATGTCCGAACAGCCTGGTTAACCACTATCTGACCCTTTATTTTCCCGAAGCTGAGCAGTTTCTGCATATGTCCCGGGCAGAGTGGTTTTGCCAGTTTTTAATTCAATTCCCTACACCGTCTTGTATCACGTCACTTAACCGGGATGTGTTTGTAAAACAGTCATGGGATGTTGTTGGGCGGAAACAGTATAAACAGCGGTTTCTTGAACATCTCTATGATGTTGCAGCGAATTCCATTGCATTACCGTTGCCAGATGATTCTCTGGCAGTGGCCACGTTCAGATTACAGCTTCATCGATATATCGAACTTTCGGCCCAACGATTACAACTTGAGAAACAAGCAGAAAAATATTTGCAGGAACGAAGTGACTACCAGCATTTACGTACGATCCCGGGGATTGGACCTGTCATTGCCCTTATGGTTATTGCTGAAAGTGGTGATTTGACACGTTTCGCTCATTATCGGCAGTACCTCAACTTTTGTGGTTTTAATCTCTCCGCCCTTCAGAGCGGGCAAAAGCACAGTGGTTACAGATTATCAAAACGTGGAAATGCGCGGTTAAGATATGCCTTCTGGCTTGCCGCCACAGTAGCAGTAAGAACGAGGGAAAACAGTTTCCGGTACAAATATGAACGCTATCTTCGGGAAAATGGAGACAAGCCTGATCAGAAAAGAAAAGCCATGACGGCTGTGGCAACAAAAGTCGCCAGAGTGGCGCATGCAATTGTAAAGCAGAATATTGATTACAAAGGGTATTATGAAATAAGCCATGGGACGTGATTCAACGGGCCGTAAGGCGCATCGCGACCATTAGATAATGCTCAACGTCCATGGTTTCCCAAAAATGCTGTGTTAAGTCCTGTCGGGCCATTTCGGACCCTTATATCTTGAAGATGGCATAAACTGAATTTGTAGGTCTGGCAAAGCTCATGCAGCACGTGCGAACCCCAGGGCATTAAGCCCGCATGCAAGCGTCCCGCGCATGAGCTGAGTCACTCATCACTAGCCCGTACAGTTGAATGAAAACAAATTCGTATCGTAAGGAGGGGCACCATGAGTCAGCCAAATCAACACTGCATAGGTATCGATATTGCTAAGCTGTCGCTGGACATTGCAGGCACCGGAGAGTTCACATCATTTACCACCAATAATGATGACGACGGATTCACGATAATCCTGAAGGCGCTGCAAGAAGTGAAGATCTCGTTGATACTGATGGAAGCGACCGGAGGATTGGAGGCATCAGTAGCATGTATCTTACAAACCGCGGGTTATGAAGTGGTTGTTATTAATCCTCGTCAGGCTAGGGATTTTGCCCGCTCAATGGGATATTTGGCGAAAACGGATAAGCTTGATGCCACCATGCTGGCACAACTCGCCCAGGTCATCGATCGCCATCCTGACCGCAGCCGGTATATCCGTGCGCTGCCGGACGAAGCGCGCGCCGTACTCACCGCCATAGTTGTCCGTCGTCGCCAATTGAATAACATGCTGGTAGCCGAGCGTAATCGTCGCTATCCCTCTCATCCACAAAGTCGTAAGAGCATCAATAACATTATTGATGCGCTTGAAAACGAGCTAGACCGCATCAATGAAGAGATGAAGCAACACGTAAAAGTATTTTTCATGGAACAGGCCGAGTTGATTGGGAGCGTAAAAGGCGTTGGTGAAGTCACTGTCGCGTGTCTGATTGCTGAACTGCCGGAGCTGGGGAAACTCAACCGACGGGAGATTAGCGCACTGACCGGCGTTGCCCCCTGAACCGAGATTCAGGAAAAATGCGAGGTAGACGAACCACGTTTGGTGGCAGAGCCGGAGTCCGGGCAACGCTTTACATGGCGGCTCTTGTGGCTACACAGTTTAATCCCGCCATTAAAATGTTCTATCAACGCCTGCTTACCGCCGGAAAACCCAAAAAGCTCGCACTGGTAGCCTGCATGCGCAAACTCATCACCATTTTAAATTCAATGATCAGGAAAGGAGAAAAATGGGATGCCTCGTTAATATAAAAAATCTATTTATTACAATATTCAACATCAGGATTAAACATCAAATTCACTGTAAGTGTGCTTGACGATTACCCTATTGAATAATAAATGGATGCAGTTAGTAAAGTCCGCTATGTGCCAGATATAGTCATTCGAACCCTGAGGGTTACACTTTTAAGTGATTCAGGGTATGCGCTTACTGGTTACGAATATTGTGCCAGAATCATGTGATCTGATGATTGCCGCTTTGCTTTCGAGCCAGTAAGTGCTCCACGTTCGCTAACGAATACTCAGGGCATGCAGATAAACTGCTGACTATATTTCTTTCGAAGGGCGGTAATGCCTCCAATTGGTTGAATTTGATGTATAATGTCCGCTTTTGAGGTTCCCTCATGGCCAGCGTTAACGTTCATTGTCCCCGTTGCAATTCAGCTCAGGTTTACCGCCATGGTCAGAACCCCTGTGGACATGACCGCTTCCGTTGACGTGACTGCCACCGTGTGTTCCAGCTCACTTATTCTTATGAGGCCCGTAAGCCGGGCGTGAAAGAACAGATCGTTGAGATGTCTTTCAACGGGGCGGGGGTCCGTGATACCGCCAGAACACTGAAAGTCGGTATCAATACCGTCATACGCGCATTAAAAAACTCGCACCGAAACAGGTGACGTCTTCGCCAGTTGCTCATGCCGATATTGCCCTGATCTGCGAACTGGATGAACAATGGAGCTTTGTTGGCAGCAAGGCCGACAGCACTGGCTCTGGTATGCATACAATACAAAAACGGGCGGTGTTCTGGCTTACACCTTTGGCCCCCGAACCGATGAAACATGCCGTGAACTGCTTGCATTGCTCGCCCCTTTTACCATCGGCATGATAACCAGCGACAGCTGGGGTAGTTATGCCAGAGAAGTGCCGAAGGATAAGCATCTGACCGGCAAGATTTTTACGCAGCGTATAGAGCGTAACAACCTGACGCTGCGTACCCGTATCAAACGACTGGCGCGGAAAACGATTTGCTTCTCGCGCTCAATCGAACTCCACGAAAAAGTTATCGGTGCCTTCATCGAAAAACACATGTTCTACTAATTGGAGGCATTACCAGAATTCGATGCCCAGGGTGTGGCTGTCCGGTTTATTGATGACGGGATCAGCACCGACGGTGAAATGGGTAAAATGGTCGTAACCATTCTGTCAGCTGTCGCCCAGGCTGAACGGCGCAGAATACTGGAACGCACCAATGAAGGCAGACATGAAGCTAAGCTCAAAGGCATACGATTCGGCCGCAAACGCACCGTAAACAGGTCTATCGTTCTAGCACTCTATAGCAAAGGATCCGGGGCAACGGAAATTTCACGTCAAATTGGAATTGCGCGATCAACGGTCTATAAAATTATCTCTGAAGCGAGAGAAGGATAATTAATGCTCTGGATAAGGGATAATATCAAAATACGGCCTAATTATCTTAGGGTACTGTATTCAGAAGCGTTCGCGACACTAGGAACAAAAGAAAGGGGAGATGAATCTCCCCCGGCCAGCAAAAAAGCGCTCCGTATCAAACAGCAACGAAGCCGCCATCTACGAACAGTTCTTCACCGCCGACAAAGCTGCTTTCGTCAGAAGCCAGAAACATGACCGCCTTTGCAATTTCTTCGGTTCTGGCGAGCCTGCCGAATGGGATCGCTTGCTGCATCCACGCTTCCGAACCTTCATTGTTTTGCAGATAGGTCCGCATCGCGGGGGTCAACACCATTCCAGGCGAAACAACATTTACCCGGATGCCCTGACTTTTCAGATCTGTAGTCCATGTACGCGCAAGCGAGCGGATCGCCGCCTTCGTCGCACTGTAAATGGAAAGATTTGCAAAACCCTTGCTGCCTGCACCTGATCCGGTCAGGATGATGCTGCCGCCAGCCGTCATCAGCGGCAACGCTTTCTGCACGGTGAAGACAGTCCCTTTCACGTTAATGCCGAACACACGATCAAAGTGATCTTCCTCAATGCCACCAATCGGTGCTGATTCTGATATTCCTGCGTTGGCAAAAACCACATCCACATGGCCTTTTTCCTGCTGAATTTGCGCGTACAGGCGATCAAGGTCCACCTGACTACTGACATCGCCCTGCACTCCCACGGCACCGTTCCCGATTCCCTTTAAGGCTTCATTCAGTCGATCTTGTCGGCGACCAGTGATGTAGACGTGAGCGCCTTGCTCGGCGAAGGATTTGGCAGTGGTCAGACCGATGCCGTCGGTGCCGCCAGTAACGAGCACCACCCTGTTATCAAACCGTTTTGTCATGTCGCTTACTCGCTTTTGTTTCAAATGGAGGGTTGTTCCACTTATTATATGGAGCTATCCTCCATTTATCAAGTTGCAGAGAGACCAAGATTTTGACCCACGAAACAACTTTAAGGGCCGACGCCCAACGAAACAGAGAGCGCATTCTCGCAGCCGCCGAAGAAGTGTTTCTGGTGAAAGGCGCGAGCGCCTCCCTGGACGATGTTGCGAAGTGTGCCGGGGTCGGTATCGGTACGCTGTATCGGCGCTTTCCAACACGCGAAGACCTGTTGGCTGCGGCCTACAGCGCCCGCTTCCTCACTTTTGCAGAAAACAGCCGCGCCCGAGCTACCGAACTTGGCCCATTAAGCGGCTTGCAAGCCTATTTAGAAGAACTGGTTCACCTCACGACCGTCTATCGCGGCCTTGCATCCTCACTCGGCACTGTTCTCCAGATCGGAACGCCGGGCTGCCTCGCAACGAGTGCGGAAGGTAGACGTCTTCTTGACCAGACTCAAAGGCTGGGAGCTATTCGGCCTGATTTCACCTTTGACGATCTGGTGTGCATTGCCACGGCCATCTTACTGTGTGCCGAGAACGACATTTCGCCGAAAACACGAATCTCGCATCTGGTGAATCTCTTTGTAAATGGAGCTGTGGTGAGGTGAAGCTAATAAATATCTTTCTGAACGGGTATTACACTTTTTTGTGGCGTGATAAATGTCGGGTAATAGTTGATATCATTTTCAGATTAAGGGGCGATAACCTTTAATCTATATCCCTTAACGTGAGTTTTCGTTCCACTGAGCGTCAGCCCCCCTAGAAGTGCAGGATAAAGATTTTCGCCAGATTTAAAGCAAAAAAAGCCCACTCTAGTGGGCTGCAAATGCAATTAATCAATTTTTACCATATCGAACAGCTTTGGTACTTAGTGCTTGCCTAATATCTCAGATTGACGTGACACATCACAATACTTGGTGACAAAAAATTTTTATACGGGCGGAAATTCGTTCAAGAGTGGTAACTGAATATCGGCATTATCAGGTTTTATGGCTTTTATCTGGTTCACGTTAAGGCACGATGAACCAGATAATGCCTTAGCGAAGGTGATTTCCCTTTTCCATACGGCTTTGTAATATGACCGATTGTCTAACGCTGAGGCGTTATCCGTTGAGAACAAGAGACATATGCGGGTATCGGGCGCACAGGAAATCGACGAATGCGCGAACCTTTGGCGCAGCAAGCCGCCTGGAAGTATGCAATACCCAGAGTGTCGGCTCTGGGCCCGACGCGATGCCCCACTGAACTAAATCGCCGCGGGCAAGCTGGTTCCATGCGATGGACTGCGGAATGAGGGCAGCGCCGCCGCCGGCGATAGCCGCATCCCGGACCATCAGTAGCGAAGAGAAGCGCAGCTTTGGGATTGGTTCCAGAACTAGTTTGCCTCCATCCAGAGTCCAGTTTCTGGGCTGAAAACCAGAGGTGACAATAGCTGGTATTGCCCTTATTGCTCCGGGTATTGGTCTGATTATTTGAGGCGCTGCCACAACAACCAGCCTGTCCCTTGCGAAACACCGTCCGACTAAATTGCTGTCGGGGCTCGGGTTGATCCGGATCGCGACGTCAAATTGTTCCTCGATGAGATCCACCATGCGGTCTTCCGCCACTATTTCAATTTCAATTTCAGGGTAGGCCGCACAGAATTCGGCCCCAATACGCCCCATGGCAAGCTGGGAAAACAGGGCCGGAGCTGCGACACGCAAGCGACCGCGGGGCGTCGAAACACCGTCACCGACCGCCGTCATGGCTTCGCTCACTTCACTCAACAGACCTTCAGTCCGTAACATCAGCGTCGTACCGGCTTCGGTGAGCTTCAAACCACGAGAGCTACGTTCGATCAGCCTCACACCCAGTTGCTCCTCAAGATCGGCAATGCGTCGCGATAACGTGGCTTTGGAAATGCCGCTCGCACGACTTGCCTTCCCAAGCCCCTCATTCGTTGCGACAAGTATAAAATCAGACAGTGCGTTCAGATTCATGGTGTTCCAGTTATGAGACAAGGTATCTATTGTTTATGATCTTTGTTTTTTTATTGCAACGGAATACTGTCTCGTTATCAAAACTGACGACGAGGAAATGTAATGAACAATATACAACGTGCTGTACTGATCCGACACTACGGCGGGGCTGATGCGGCGGAAGTGGCCGAGATCGAAAAGCCTACACCGGGACAAGGCCAGGTTCTGGTCCGGGTTCTTGCCGCTGGCGTGAACGGTATTGACTGGAAAGTTCGTGAAGGCCTGTTACAGAATGACTTTCCGCTTCCACTACCGATCATTCTGGGCGCCGAGTTGGCCGGGATTGTCGTCGCTGTCGGTCCCGGTACCTCTCGCTTTCATATCGGTGACCGTGTCATGGGCGCAATAGAAGGGTTGGGTGCATATGCCGAATTCGTGGCAATCAATGAAGTAATCCTTTCTCCGACACCTGAGGGTCTGAAAAATATCCATGCTGCCGCCATCCCCGTAGCCGCCGTCGCGGCATGGAACAGCTTATATCAAGCAGGACCGCTCTATCGGGGGCAGCGCATCCTCATTCATGGCGCTGCCGGTGGTCTGGGGTCTTACGCTGTGCAATTTGCCAAACGAGAGGGTGCCGAAGTCTTTGCCACTGCGGGCTCGGCTGATCTGGACTTCGTCCGCAGCCTTGGTGCAGATCATGTCATTGATTATCATTCACAACGTTTTGAGGACGTTGCCCGAAACATAAACCTGGTGCTGGATTACGTAGGCGGAGACGTGCTGGACCGCTCCTGGCAGGTTTTGACAGAGGATGGCGTTATCACTGGCACCACCTCGCCAGACATTCTGGCCCGAAAGCCGGCTAATCGCCGGGGGTTCTGGTTTATGAATAAGCCTGATCCCGTATTACTGGAAACGCTGGCCAGAGAAGTCGCCAGCGGCACGCTTCAGTCCAGAATTGGCGGCATCGTGGGATTCGCTGATATTCCGAACGCCATCGAACGTAACCGTACCGCCTCTCGGACCGGGAAGGTCATTGCAGACTTTTCACGTTAATCATTCTCTGTATCTACAGCTGCCTTTTTCAGGATATCCCGTTCTTCCTCAGTACGTTTGAGCAGCGCTTTCAGCCTGAGGATCTCCGTTCTTGCATCCAGTAAATCCTGAGCCTGATACCCGCTGTTATCAGGTTTTATTGAACGGAGCCATTTATAAAGACTGTGTGCTGAAACCCCAAGTAGTTCTGAAACGTCGACAACGGAATAGCCGTGCTCAGTGATCTGCCGGACAGCTTCTTCCTTAAATTCAGGGGTAAATCGTTGTGTGCCCATAGACTCCTCCTATGCTCAAAATATAGTCCAGATTTCTCTACGAGCTTGGGGGCACTCCATTTTGCTGCTTGGTACGCAGTTGCTGAACAACAAAATTAGCATAGGTAAATGGTTTAACTAATCTATCCCGGACAGACGTTACAAAAATGCCACCAGAAGCAACAAAGCCCGTATTTTGGACTGCACCCCAAAAGTTGGACACCCAACTGAGTAAGGTGCAGTTTTTTATGGCAAAGCCAAAATATTCCCTCGAAACCAGAATGGCAGTGGTCAGCCATTACCTCTCCGGTCATGACGGGACACAACGGACCGCAGAACGTTTTGGGGTCGAAAGAACGTCAGTTCGTCGCTGGGTCAGGGCCTGGCAATTACACGGCATTGATGGCATTGCCTGGAAAAATGACCGCCATTCTCCGGCGTTCCGGATTGCTGTTGTCCGCACTGCTCTCGATGAAGAACTTTCGATGCGTGAAGCTGCTGCACGGTTTAATATCTCAAATGAAACCGTTGTCCGGCACTGGATTAATGTCTACAAAGACGCAGGTGAGAAAGGACTTCTGAGCATAAAACCGGGCCGGAGCAAAGACATGGCAAAACCCCAAAAAGCCTCACCCCTTACTGATGCAGCGCTGGAAAAGTTATCTCCCGAAGAACTGCGGGCTGAACTCCGTTATCTGCGTGCAGAGAATGCTTACCTAAAAAAGCTGAAGGCCTTAGTTCAAAGCGAGAAAAACGGCAGAAAGCCAGAATAATCAGTGAGCTAAGGCGTGAGTATGCGCTCAATGACCTTCTATGTGCAGCGGGTATGTCCCGCAGTACGTGGTATCACAATATGGATGCGCTGAAGCGGGTGGACAGGCATGCTGAGCTGAAAGACAAAATCAGTGAGATATATCACTGCCACAAAGGGCGTTATGGCTACCGCAGGATCACGCTCTCACTGAGAAAGCAGGGACTGCTGGTGAACCATAAAACAGTACAGCGGCTGATGGCGGAGCTGTCGCTCCGGTCTCTGGTAAGGGTGAAGAAATATCGCGCGTGGAAAGGAGAAACTGGCAGGGTTGCGCCCAACATCCTGAGGCGGGACTTCAGTGCATCAAAAGCCAACGAAAAGTGGGTTACGGATGTGACAGAGTTCTCGGTACAGGGTAAAAAGCTTTACCTGTCGCCGGTGCTCGATCTTTTTAACCGGGAAATTATCTCATACAGCCTGTCGGAGAGACCGGTGATGGAAATGGTTAATACCATGCTGCGTGATGCGTTTTTAAAGCTCAGCCCGGAAGATGCCCCCCTGTTGCACTCGGATCAGGGCTGGCAGTATCGAATGGCAGGCTATCAGGCAAAGTTAAAGGCGCAGGGCATGACGCAAAGTATGTCGCGTAAAGGAAACTGCCTGGATAATGCGGTGATGGAGAACTTCTTCGGTACGCTGAAATCGGAGTATTTTTATCTGAGTCAGTTCAGCAGTATCAATGAACTGAGGAAGGGGATAGAGGAATATATTCATTACTGCAACAACGAAAGAATAAGCCTGAAATTAAAAGGCCTGAGTCCGGTGGAATACCGAACCCAGGCCCTGAAAGCCGCTTAACATGAACTGTCCAACTTTATGGGGTCAGTCCATTTAGCGGGCTTTTTGTTTAGCCTATATCACCAGTTGATTAAGTAACACAAAGTGCTACTATAGTTCCACTAAGTAGCACAACAAAGGAAATATTATGCAAACTGTAAAATTGCGCCAACAAGGCGGAGCCATGATCGTGACTATTCCCCGCGATTACGCAACATCGGCAGGCTGGACTGTAGGTACTGAAATTACTGTAAAACGCCAGGGCACAGAATTAAGCCTCTCGCCAACTACACGCTCCCCGCGCGGCGCATTTACCATTGCTGAACTGCTAGGCCAGATTGATCGCGAAGAAATAGCATCCCTTAACAATAGCGTGAAAGAATTCACCAGTGCGGCTCCAACCGGTAAGGAATATTGGTAATGGTAAAGGGAAGGATTCCGCAACGTGGAGATATTTGGCACTTTAACCCAAATCCAATAGCCGGGCGTGAGCTCAGGGATAAGCATTACTGTATCGTTATCACGGTAGAAGAATTAAACGACGCACTCGGCGTTGCAATATGCTGTCCGATATCAACAAATGCTGATGCTGCCAGATCAGCAGGCGTGACCGTATCCGTTACGCCGATGGATACCGAGGCCGGAAATATACGCGGCGTGGTTCTCTGCCACCAGGTGCGAGCGCTCGATCTAAACGCCCGAGAGGCAACGTTTGAAACTGTTGCTGAAGATAATCTGTTACGTGAAGTTATTTTTAAACTCACTAATCTGATTGATCCACAATAACTCAAATTTATCACAAATTAAAAGTAATTTAACGTGAATAAAACTACGGTTGGATATATTAATTAAATGATGAAGTTACAAAAAATGGCGACCAGTTTAGCATTCAGTTGGACAGAGCTATTGCAGGTTTAGCAGAATTAAAGGCGCGTGAATCTGGTATTGATTTTACAGACGCTTTAGAAATAGGTGACTCAACTCTTAAAGCAGCATTAGCTCATTTAAAAAAACACGGAAATTTTGAGGATTTTTCACCAAAAATATAAGTAATTTGGCTATTTTTGACCAACCCCCAAAAATGTAAAATTTCTAGCAGTGCTGCTCAGGAGATCTTAAACACGTTCTAAGAACCTCACCATCGTCTTGCTGGCCGTTCCTTTTTGAAAACAGCCGCACGTTACGGATGGAGAATTATCTTTCCGAACGTGCCATCTTCGATGGCCTCATGCGCTCGATTGGCCTCCGCCAGGGGAAATATCTGACTAATAATGGGTTTTATGGCAGACCTCTTGGCCATTGTAAAAACATGGGAAAATGCCTCCTTAACTTGCTCGTTGGAAACCGATGCCATGCTGAATACCGAAAAGGTAGGTGATTTTGGAAAAGCCGCTAGGATTGCTTTACCGAAATCGGGGTCAGGGAAACCCGCAGCAGCCCCGACCAAGACGTAGCGTCCGTATGTTTTTAGCATGCCAATGAATTCGCCTACATCCTTGCCACCAACTGGATCCATAATCACGTCGAACTCGCCCGCCGGTGTCTCATTCCTGTCTCTGCACACGATGTGCTGTGCACCTAGCTCTTCGATTGCAGCGGCATTATTTGAATTAGTAATCGCGGTAACCTCGGCACCAAGTGCGGCTGCCATCTGTACGCTCGCCAAACCGATTCCCCCACTGGCACCCCGGATCAACACTCGTTCGCCGGTTGCAAGACGCCCAAGTTGCTGGCTAAAGAAGGCAACAAGCGCGTTGACCCCTAGTGCGACAGCTTCTTGCGCCGTAACGGCATCGGGCAAATAGACGAGACTATCTGTGCCGGCGGTTAGCTGATCCGCATATCCCCCGCCGCTCGATTGCACATATACCCGCTGGCCCAGAAGTGAGGGGGCTACGTCTGGGCCGAGCGACATGATCCGCCCTGCAACTTCGCTGCCCGGTACGAGTCCCGGCATACCGCCAAGAGCGCCCCGACGCTTGAGGACATCAACGAGACCAACGCCGATGGCCTCAACTTCTACTATTACTTGATCCTTGCCCGCTACCAAGTCATCCACTTCGGAGAACGTCAACTGGTCGGGTGCACCAAAGGCAGTTATTCTGACAACATGCATACGCTAGTTCCAGAGGTGGTAATGATAAGGTCACAGACCTGAAAGCACGATTGTCAATCGCCGCGGTATAAGGTGTCAACAGCGATTTAAAACTCATACATGTGCTGACTCGTGGGATCATGTGCCCGTCCGCAGCTGGCCACTTTTCAAAACCAGACCCGTTTTGCGTACACTGCTAACTACCGACAAGACATTCCTGACCTCATGATCCAAGCCCTGCACAGCCAAGCGCGAACGACTCACTTGGTTACCACGTAAATGAAATCCTCATAGTCGACATCCCGACGGATGGTGCCTGCTTCTTATCCACGCTGAAGCAGCCGACGCCCTTCAGCAGTGATCGCATTACATCCGGGCGTCCCGCATTGAATAACAGTCCCAATCGAAGCAGCAAGGCTCTGATAATTGCTCGTGTTGCTAGCAAGTTCTTCAAGATAAGCTCGTACCGCATCACCTGGAGTGATATCTGGGTCACGCATCCGACTACTCTCTGCCAGCGACAAAAAACGCTCATTGCTAGTAGCGGCCAAAAGTGCCTCACGCGTCGGAAAGCGACGATAAAGCGTACCGATACCGACGCCTGCGCGCTTGGCAACTTCCTCCAGTGGAACATCTGCTCCTTTTTCCAAGAAAAGCTCCTCGGCGGCATAAAGAATAAGTTCGCGGTTTTTCTGCGCGTCATCCCGGAGGGCAGGTTCATTACTCAATTTTTTCCTCTTTCGCTTGTTAAGTGGAGGGTTCTCCGCATCATAAGTGAGGCAATCCTCCACTTGTTAAAAAGGGTACCAGAAAATGACGAAACGTTTCGAGAACAAAGTCGTGGTGATAACGGGGGGCAGCGATGGTATCGGCCTCGCAACGGCGAAACTTTTCGCCATCAAAGGTGCGCACGTGTATATCACAGGACGCAGGCAAGAACTACTCGCCGAGGCCGTCAAAGAGATCGGCCACGGGGCGGTTGGCAGAACCGAACGAGGTAGCACGAGCAGTCCTCTTTCTCGCATCAAGCGATAGTAGCTTTGTCGCTGGACATGAACTTTTCGTGGATGGCGGTGTATCCGCGGTTTAGGCCTTGGCTTTGGTTGATTCCGCCGAGGTACGGCACCTGAGTATTGACGAGAAGCTAGGCGCGAGCGAAATCGCGCGGCGGCTGTGCATCCGTTTACCGCGCTTTGACCTACTATGGACGGCTGGCGTAAATCAATTCCCGTCGATTCGCTGCTGCAACTACGGTAACGGCTCGACAGCCCCGCGCAAGAGCTAGGAACGGGCGACCCAGATCGCCGCAGCTGCCGACTTATACGGCCTCTCCGCGAAGCGGCTCAGAAGCCGCACGCGGCAAGCCGCGACTGTTGCAGCCAATGCGTAGGCAAGCTGCTGCGGCCGCGCAATCTTTGCAAGATCAGGCTGGTCGCGTGAGTCAGACGGTCAGTGTGTTCCAATTGGGGGGCATGCAGTCTGGAGAAGCGACTCCGAAGCGCTGGTCGCAGCCCAATCGAGAGCGGGTTTGGACGGCGAAATAACGCTTCTGACTTCATGTGCGCATCGCCTCCGGTAGTTGCTGCGCGCAAAAATCGCAGATGAACTGGATAAATGCCGACACTTTAGGGCTGACTAGGCGACGGGATGCATGGAGCGCCCAGACTTCTGCGGCCGGAGCGGTCGAAATGCCCCAACTCACCAGCCGGCCCTCGGCCAAGTCCGATGCCACAATGGGATACGGCACCATCGCCGCGCCGGTACCTGCAAGAATCGCATCGCGCATTGGCAATAAAGTCGAAAACCGCAGAACCGCCTTCGGAAAGAAAAGCGTTTTGGCTCCTAGCGTGTCGACCACTTGCCAAACGTCTTCATCTGTCGTGCCGATACGCATGAGCGTGGGAAAAACAACCGCCGAGGTGCGGTCCTGACCCGCTACCGGCCGGGCCATATCCGGCAACGCCACCACCACCATACGATTGCGCAGGAAGCACCGCCCGACCAGGCTATCGTCAGGGCGGGGATTGACCCTGATGACGATGTCGAAGCCGTCGGCGATCAGGTCGACCATCCTGTCTTCCGTTACCACTTCCAGCATGACTTGCGGGTAAGCCTTGGCAAACGCCGCTGTGAAACGGCCGAGAGTGGTCTGGTCAAACATAATCGGCACGCTGACCCGTAGCAAGCCTCCAGGTTGCCCCAAACCTGACTTCAGGTCGTCCAACCTCACCGTAAGGTGCTGCCGTGCGCGCATGCAGCACCGCCCCCTCTTGTGTGAGCCGGAGTTAATGCGAGCCACGCTCGATGAGGCGTAGGCCGAGGCTTTCTTCCAGCTCCCTGACACGTCTCGACATGGTGGCTTTGGATTGTCCGCTGGCCCGGCTGCCCTTGCCGAAGTCGCCGTGAGTCACAACGAGATTGAAGTCAGCCAATGCATGTAAGTTCAAGACTGTTCCATATTTGAAACAAAGTGTCCTAATATTAGCATCTATGAGTCGTGTGTGTGACGACTTAATCTTTAGTCATCGGAGCAGAACGCTCCTTCACCGAGGCCGCCCACCTGGCCTACAATCTTTCAGGAGTTCAGCATGACCATCCTCGTTACCGGCAGCACCGGCCGCATCGGCACCCTAGTCACCGCACAGCTCGCCCATGCCGGCTCGACCGTGCACGCCCTCACCCGCTCGCTAGACAAGGCACGGTTTCCGGCAGGCGTGATCGCGGTTCAAGGCGACCTGCTTGACGCCGCGTCGGTCCGCAAGGCGCTCATCGGCGTGAAGACCCTGTTCCTGCTGATCAGTAATGCGCCGGACGAGCTGACGCAGGCGATCAATACGCTGGGGCTGGCGCGAGAGGCCGGTGTGCAGGGCATCGTCTACCTGTCGGTCACCCGCGCCAATGCGTACACTGACGTCAGCCATTTCACCGCCAAGCACGCGGCCGAAGCGATGATCGCGCAACTTGATCTGCCCACCACCGTTCTGCGCGCTTCGTACTTCATGCAGAACGACGCCGCACAGAAGGACTCGCTACAGCAGGCCGGCCTGTATGTGTCGCCGTTGGGCAGCCTGGGGGTATCGATGGTGGATGTGCGCGACATCGCCGATGCGGCCGTCATCGAACTGTTGCGGCGTGATAACGCCAGCGGACCGCTGCCGCGTGAAACCTACGAGCTGAGCGGGCCGGATGCCCTGACCAGTGCGTCTGCCGCTGCAGCGTGGGCCGCGGCGCTCGGGCGCGAGGTGCGCTCTGCGGGAGATGACCTCAATGTTTTCGAGAAGGCAGTCGCCGCAAGAGCGCCTGCATGGCTAGCTTACGATATGCGGGCCATGATGCAGCGCTATCAGAAGGACGGTTCGGTCGCCACGCCGGAAGAGATCGCGCGGCTGACAGTTTTGCTCGGTCGGCCGCCTCGCAGCTACAGCGCCTTCGTCACCGAGACCGTAAAGCAGTGGCAGGTCTGAGCGTCGGCACATCCGGGAAAAAAACATGAACACAAGTGCAAACATCATCGCCGCGGCAACCCACATCCCCTTCGTCGAACAAGTACTAGAGAGCGTCGACTTCTCTGATCCGGCCCTTCCCCCGGCTTCGACGCGAAGAAGATTTATACGGACATCGCCAAGGGAACGCAGCTTATGGCTGAGCGCGGATCAAAAGCCAAATTGTACGCGGTGCAACCCGATGTCAGCGCGGGGGCAAAGTAAAAGGGGTCCGCTAGGAAAACGGATGGCTTCGGGTTGCTACAGACAATATCACGCTGGCTGAAAGTGTTGCTTTCCTGCAGCCGGGGGACAACGTCCAGCTCACGGTGCAGGGGAGCATTTTGCAGGTAAAAAGCAGCTATCACCGGCTTGTTAGGGTGGACATTATCTGACGTTGGTAGCGACGTTTGTCCAAATAGACGAAGCCGCTCATGCGGCTTTAACGACCCTGTAAATCATTCTGTGTAACTGCCACCCGATTAATTAAAGGTGACCGTCAATGCGGTCGCCGAACTCGATAATAAAACGACTCATCGCCAGCCGCCAGTTCTGGATCGGCATGCTCCATTTTTTCGACGCCGACTGGATCGCAAGGTAAATCACTTTACGCACCGAGTCATCCGTCGGGAATGCCTTACGTTTCTTGATTGCCTGGCGGATCACGCTGTTCAGCGATTCGATGGCATTCGTGGTGTAGATCGCTTTGCGAATATCCGGCGGGTAACCGAAGAACGTATTCAGATTCTCCCAGTGCGCAAGCCAGCTTTTGCTGATCTGCGGATATTTATCGTCCCAGAGGCCTGCGAAGTCTTCCAGCGCCTGCAACGCCCCATCTTCCGTCGGTGACTGGTATACGGCTTTCAGCCCGCTGGTGACACCTTTGTAGTCCTTCCATGACACGTATTTCAGGCTGTTACGCACCATGTGGATGATGCAAAGCTGAATATGCGTCTGGGGATATACGCTGTTTATGGCATCGGGGAAGCCCTTCAGGCCATCGACACAGGCAATCAGGATATCCTGAAGACCTCGATTTTTGAGTTCAGTCAGGACATTAAGCCAGAACTTCGCGCCTTCATTTTCCGCTATCCACATGCCCAGCAGTTCCTTTTGACCTTCGGTATTAATACCCAGCGCGAGGAAGACGGCTTTGTTAATGACAGAACCATTGTGACGAACCTTTACCACGATACAGTCAAGATAAACAATGGGATAGAGAGACTCCAGAGGCCGATTTTGCCACTCGATAACCTGCTCTTTAACCGCGTCGGTGACTTTTGATATCAACGCAGGCGAGACATCCGCATCGTACATTTCTTTGAAGGTGGCGACGATCTCACGGGTCGTCATACCTTTGGCATACAGGGACAAAATCTGGCTGTCCATCTGCTCCTGTATCCAGCCGTACAGCGACTGCATCAGCGGGAGGGTTCTGCTTTTTCTGACCGTCAGACGCTCGGCTGCCGGGCTGCCGCGTATATCTGCTTCGATGGCGTACAGCTCACCGATGCGCTTCAGTGCTTCCGTTGTGATGTCTGTCGGGATGCGGACGTGTACATCGTGGATTTTCCGGCGGGCGTGCACCATACACGCTGCTTCGGTTATGCGCCCTTCTTCGTAAAGCGCATTGTAGCCGCCGTACGCATCTGCCTGTAGGATCCCGCTGTACCCAGCCAGGTGTTGTTGTGGATGAACACCCTTGCGGTCAGGCGAGTAGGCGAACCATACCGCCGGCGGTAGCGGTGAACCCGCGTTGCGGTCATCCCGCACGTATACCCACAACCGGCCCGTCCGGGTTTTGCCACTGCCCGGCTCCTGTACTGGCACCGGGATGTCATCGGTATGCACCTTCCCCGGCATCAGCACATACTGACGTAACAGGTCCCAGATAGGCTCCAGCAGTTCGCTCACCGCACCGGACCAGCGCCCCAGCGTGGCACGACTTAGCTCCACGCCCTGTCGGCGGTATATCTCAGACTGGCGGTTGAGGTATGTGTTCCGCGAACTTCGCCGTGACGATGCGTGCCAGCAGGCCAGTTTTGGCCGCTGCGTTTCGATAACCTTAAAGGCGCTGCTGATGAGCTCCAGTTGCTCCGACACATCGCAGCCGAGTGGGCTAAGGCCACCACCGCACGCCGGACAGGCGGTTTCCGTTGGCGGCAGCGTGCGGGTTTCACGTGGAAGCGAGGCTGGTAACGGTTTGCGGGCGGAAGACTGGCGTAGCGGCTGTGGCATACGCAGTCTTCCGGAAGGAAGCTCCAGCTCGCAGTAGGGTTCTTCAACTGAGTGTTGCGACATAATCGGTGCTGGTTGTTCAGCTACCGTAGTAGTTTCAGTCAGTGTGACGGGCAGGAGTAATGGTTCATTACCCCGTGGCCGCAGCAGCCCACGCCTGTAAAGGTTACGCCAGTTGAACAACAGGTTGTCGTTGATGCCGTGCTCCCGCGCCAGTTGCGCTACATTGGCACCGGGTTGAAGCGACTTTTCTGCCAGGGTTATTTTAAATTCATGGGGAAAATTCGGTCGACGTGGTCGTTTGCGTGCAGCAGGCTCAGGGACATCGGATACCTCAGTCTGGATGGTTGTTGCGCGCGCAGGATAAAGTAGAGATTCGAATTTCTCGAAGGTTATGTCAGAAGGCAAGGGCCAGCTCATCCCCTGCTTTCTGAAGCGAACGAAGAGATCGCAGATGGAACTTTTGGGGATACCAAGCCGTCGCCCGGCTTCAAGTCGGGATAAGTGCTCATCAAAATGTAAGTGCAGAGCCTCGATAATCAAAGTCCGATATTTCACAGCAATAATGTCCATTATAAATGATCTGCGCCCCAGATCTTGGACAACCTTATGCTGCTTGCCTTAGTCTATATTGCACTGGGCTAAGACCTCCAAGCTTTTCCTTTATCCTCAATCGGTTATAATAATCAATGTATCCGATGATGTCTTGCCTCAAGTCGTCCACATTTTTATATTCATTGAGGTAATAACATTCGGATTTCAATGTCCCGAAAAAGCTCTCTATAGCCGCATTATCAAGACAATTTCCACGGCGCGACATGCTTTGGATTATGTCATTGTCCTTTAGCCAGCGTTGCCATCGCGGCATCTGGTATTGCCACCCCTGATCGCTGTGCAACAATGGGTGCTCCCCTTCAGTCAGCACTTTTAAAGCATCAGTGAGCATGGCTTTCACCATTGATGGTAAGGGGCGGGTAGCGAGGTTATAAGCAATGATTTCGCCATTATAAAGATCCATGATGGGGGACAAGTACAGTTTCTTACCATTCACTTTAAATTCAGTGACATCCGTTACCCATTTTTCGTTGGGGTGTTCCGCACCAAACTGGCGTTTCAGGAGATTATCGCAGATTCTTCCTTGTTCTCCTTTATATGAACGGTATTTTTTGACGCGGATCAGACTGCTAATGCCTAGCTCTTTCATTAGTTTTCTGACGGTTTTGCCATTAAGTAAAATCCCTTCGTTACGACATGCCAGTCTGATCCGCCTGTAACCATAGCGACCTTTATGCTGGTGATAGATTTTCAGCACAAGCGTCCTGGCAGACTGATATCGACCCGGGGCAACAAGACGTTTGGCATGATAGTAGAATGTGCTCCGGGGCAGCTTTGCGGCGATTAACAACCGGGACAATGACCACTCCTGCCTTAGTTCATTAACAATACTCACTTTTTCTTGAGTGCTGAGCATGTTTTCTCCTGAACCAAGGCCTTCAGCTTTTTTAAATAGGCATTCTCTACTCTGAGCAGCTCAAGTTCCTCTCGCTCATTTTCAGTTAATGCTGATCGGGGAGTGGCTGGATTGACGTTTTCATCGGGCACAGGGATGATCTTTTTATTTTTTTGGATGAATGCATCCTCACCATATTTTCTATATTTTTCAAGCCAGGTACATACAGTTCCGAAAGCTGGTATCCCATGTGCTACTGCAGTTTCACGAACAGAAAAGCCATCGTCCACGACTTCCTTTACTACCGTAAGTTTTAAATCCACAGAATAACGCCCCTTTTTACCCGTAAGGATGCCTATCCCATGCTCCCGGTAGGCATACGCCCACTTTCTTACCGTGCAGGGACTGATGTTGTACATCCTAGCTACAGATTTCAGACTCAACTCGTCCTCTAAGTATTTTTCTGCAACTTCCTGTTTGAATTTCAATGAAAATTTTGCCATGCGCCCTCAGTTTTCGATCTGGTGTCTAACTTTTGGGGCGCACTACATAAATGATGGACATTATTGTCTCCGAACCGGAGGGAGACCAACAGACGGTCTAAATGAGCCGCTTACGTATATTTCGGTATTGGGGAGAACAGCAGAAGAATATAGGTATGTTTAAATCTCAGTCACGCAGGGCATCCAAAACCAACCGAAAAGCAGGTAAAGAGTGCTTTCGGCTGGGATAATAGAGATGATAGCCGGGACTCAGTGGACTCCAGTCTTCGAGTACGGCGATGAGTTCCCCCTTACTGATCCAGGGCTGTACCACATCTTCAGGAGCGTAAGCTAAAGCATCTCCCTCAAGGGCAGCGGTCAGAAGTTGCGGTGAGGTGTTAAAAATCATTTGTCCTGGAACTTGAACATTCAGACTTTTCCCCTCCTTCTCAAACTCCCAGGGATAGAGACCTCGGTGGGTTGAAAGCCGGAGATTTGCACAGTTATGCTTCATCAAATCGTGAGGTGTTCGGGGGATTGAATGTTGTTTAAAATAGTCAGGTGAGCCGACCACTAACATCCGGTAATCAGGCGAGATTCGCATAGCGATCATGTCATTAGCAATTTGATTGCCATTCCGGACTCCTGCATCAAAACGTTCAGCAACGATATCAATCAGCCCGTATTCAATGTTGATTTCGATGGTGATATCCGGATAGTCACGTAACAGCGTCCGGAGTTTCGGCCAAAGAATGGTCGTTGCAGCATGGTCATGTGCGCTTATTCGGACCGTGCCTGACGGTTTCTCGCGTAATTCAGTCAAAGCGGCAAGTTCGGTTTCAATACCCGCGTAGTAAGGTGCCAGATTTGACAGAAGACGTTCTCCTGCTTCTGTCGGGGCTGCTCCGCGCGTGGTACGTGTTAAAAGTCGTATACCTAACTTCTCCTCCACCGCATTGATGTTGTGGCTGACTGCAGACTGCGATATACCGAGCGCTGCCGCTGCACGGGTAAAGCTTCTCTCACGGGCAACAACAATAAATACCGACAAACCATTAAAATTAACTGCACTCATTATTAATTTTCCTCATGCCTCTTATCTAAGTATGCCACTTCTTAGATGGCAAAGCATATCTTAAACTCTCGGTTAACCTTTTATATACCGGAGTTTAAAACCGGAGGAATATTTACTATGAACCAGCCTCCATCCACAGACAAAACGCCTCTAGACCAGGTAACAGCAAAATGGGGAGCTGTATTTTCTCTTTCATTTAGCGTGATTAGTCTTGTGACGGCAGAATTGTTGCCCATCAGCTTACTGACCCCGGTTGCGTCTGCACTTCATGTCAGCGAGGGTATGGCCGGTCAGGCAGTCAGTGCGACGTCATTAGTCGGGATGATATCGAGTTTGTTTATCGCTTCTGCTACGCGGCGACTGGACCGTCGTCTGGTTATGTTGATGTTTATGGTGTTTTTTATTGCATCTAATGCACTGGTCAGTATGGCCACCGACTTCACCATGCTGATTGTTGGGAGAGTGATTCTCGGGGTGGCACTGGGAGGTTTTTGGTCAATGGCTGCAGCTATAACGATGCGGCTGGTCCCGGCAGCGCAAATTCCGCAGGCGCTTTCGGTCATTTTTGGGGGTGTTTCTGTCGCCATGGCAGTCTCTGCACCCGTTGGGACATGGCTCGGCAGTATTATTGGCTGGCGTGGAGTATTTGCTTCAGTTGCTATCCTCGGCGTGGTGGGGTTTGCCTGGCAATATCGCGTACTACCGGCCATGAAACCGAGCGGTCAGTCAAAAATATCCACCCTGTTCAGCCTGCTGAAAAAACCACAAATAGGCATGGGGATGCTGGGGATGGCACTGGTCTTCGGTGGGCACTTCGCTTTCTTTACCTATCTGCGGCCTTCCCTTGAAAATGTTTCGGGTTTTGGTGTGAATGGCGTTTCGACGCTGTTATTTGGCTTCGGTATAGCCAGCATAGCAGGCACGTCTTTTGCCGGTTATATGATGCGCCGCAATCTGCGCTTAATCCTCGCTCTGGTCCCGCTGTGCATGTCAGTCCTGGCTTTCGCCTTTATATTTACTGGCCATGTCACGCCACTGGTCTCTTTGTGGGTCGTAATGTGGGGATTCCTGTTTGGTGCTGTTCCGGTGGCCTGGACAACCTGGCTGACAGATGCAGTCCCCGACGAAACAGAAAGCGGAGGTGGACTGCAAGTCGCAGCAATTCAACTGGCGATAACCGCAGGCGCGGGCCTAGGTGGGATCCTGATGGACAGTGCAGGGGCCTACGGTCCCATCGCGGGCAGCGGCATAATCTTGCTGATAGCCTCACTGTTAATCTTTTCAGGTATTCGTCCGGAGAAGCAGAACAGCGTCGCTTGTGATGCGTGACGACTACCTTAACCCTGAAGCGGAATGCACCTTTTCAGAAAATATTTGTGGAGTTCTTTCGATATGACCGTCAATCAAAGCAGGTATAACCACAACCCGATGCGACTTTCATCCACCACTGAAGGCAGTATTAAAAAAGGATTGAAGGGAGCGTCGTTGCTGATGGGCATAGTGATTCTGGTACTCAGCATAACTACAGAGCATGCAGTAGCGGCTGTCGAAAATCTTCAGGTCAGACAAATGCTCACGGAGAATAGCGGCAACGGAATTCTGGATGCTCGGGATGTTCAGATTCTATTTGTAGATTTGCAGCCAGAGCTTATTAGCAGCAGCCGGACTATACAACCTGCCGCATTAACAGCGAATGCGGCTGTGCTTGCACAGGTGGCACGGCTGACTCATGTGCCGGTGACGTTTTCAATTGTGCCCGTCCAGGGCAAACCTGGCAGGAATCTTCCGGCTTTAACACCTTATGTTTCGCCAAAGAATACTGTTCGACGCGTAATGGCTGGCACGTTTATGGAACCCCGACTAGTTGATGCCCTGGGGGCGTATAAACGTAAAACTCTTGTTGTTGCTGGCTATGCAACCGAGGTGGCCGTCCTTCAGACCGCTCTGGGGGCTCTGAAAGCAGGCTACACGGTTTATGTCGTCATGGATGTAACCGGTAGTCGTTCGGAACGAACCGAGGATGCGGCTGTTCGCCAGATGGAGATGGCTGGTGCAATCCCGACCTCAGTTCTCGCCATTGCAGCACAGCTTGCGCCTGATTTTTCACGAACTCCGGGGTCGGAAGTCCTTCTCACATTTGATTCGCTCAGTCCTCCCTGAACCAGGCTTCCCCTTGGCAGTGAGGCATTTTTAAGGCGTCTGAAATACGTCATCTCCGTGTGATTTTAAGGGAACAAAAATGAATATCAGTCAGAAAGTTATTGTGATCACGGGTGCCAGCAGCGGCCTTGGCGAAGCATCGGCCCGACTGCTGGCTAAAAAAGGGGCCGCAGTAGTGCTGGGCGCTCGTCGCAAAGAAAAAATACTCGCGCTGGCTCAGGAGATTGCTGCTTCCGGGGGACGAGCCGTTGCTGTTCAGACTGATGTTTCTGACAGGGGACAGGTAAAACGGCTCGTAAAGACTGCCTTCGATAAATACGGAAAGATTGATGTCATTCTTAATAATGCTGGCGTTATGCCTCTGTCGCTTGTCGAGGAGCTTAAGGTAGAGGAATGGGACAGTATGATTGATATTAACCTTAAGGGAGTTCTTTACGGTGTAGCTGCCGCACTGCCATACATGAAGGCGGCACGTGCAGGGCACATCATCAACGTGGCATCAACTGCTGGTCACAGGGTGGCCCCGACCACGGCAGTTTATTCTGCTACGAAATACGCCGTCCGGGCCTTTTCTGAAGGCATCAGGCAGGAAGTCACCCCTTATAATATAAGGACGACCATTATCTCACCGGGCGCGAGTTGTACCGGGTTAATGGACGGTATCAGTAGTAGTGAGCTACGTAACAGCTTGCAGGAGAGCGCTTCTTCTTATGCTCTGCCACCTGACGCGTTTGCCCGTATGCTTTTGTTTGTCATTGAACAGCCGGAAAACGTAGATGTTAACGAGATTCTTTATCGGGCCACGAAGCAGGAAAAATAGCGTAGTAATGAAGGCCGGAAAGAATTTACGTTTCCCGGCTATCCAATGATTTTTAAAAATGCAGGGCATACAGTAAACACCGCCATGACGGTGTATGTGGCCATAAAGTAAAGCCCCGTCTGTTATATCCTGCTCAGTAAGGAGTGTTCACATATGAAATACCGTAAATTAGGAAAAACTGGCGTTGTTGTATCCGAACTGGCACTGGGTACCATGTATTTTGGTGATGAAACGTCTGAGTCTGAAGCATTCAGCATCCTTGACCGCTTCACTGAAGCAGGAGGGACGCTGATTGATACCTCTAATGTTTATGTAGGAGGTGAATCTGAAGAAATTATTGGTCGCTGGCTTGCCGCCCGACCAAAAGATATTACCAACAGGCTGATATTGACAACCAAAGGCCGTTTCAATCCGAGCCCCGATGTCAATGATTCTGGATTATCACGCCGTAACCTTCAGCGATCGTTGGATGCTTCTCTGAAACGACTGGGTATTGAACAGGTTGATTTGTACCAGCTCCATGCCTCTGACATGAAAACCCCCGTCGAGGAGACTCTGCAATTTCTCGATGATGCAGTGCGGTCGGGGAAAATAAATTATATCGGACTTTCAAACTTTACCGGCTGGCAACTTCAGCTGATGGTGTCGACGGCTAAAACTATGGGTGTGCATATCCCAGTGACGTTGCAGCCTCAATACAGTCTGCTGTCGCGAGAAATTGAGTGGGAGATTGTTCCCGCTGCATTGCACAATAATATTGGGCTGCTGCCCTGGTCTCCACTTGCAGGCGGTTTTCTTTCAGGAAAATATCAGCGAGGCAGTAACCCAGAAGCAGCCACACGGGCAGGCTCTGAAAAGCCACTTTATCAATATGTATCAGCAGAATACGCGGGTTCTGAGCGGAACTGGTCAACTATCGACAGGGTAACTTATATCGCCAGAGAAATAGGGGCAACACCCGCCCAGGTGGCACTGAGATGGATCGCCGATCGCCAGGGGGTAATTGCACCTATTTGTGGAGCGCGATCGCTTGAACATCTCAATGATAATCTCGGGATGACAAATGTTGTTCTGAATGATGAGGCCTCAAAGGTGCTTGAGACGGTGAGCCGGCCAGGTCCGGGTGGCTATCCTTATGGTGAGTTTGGCCAGTGGCAACGGGATCGCTGGATGCAGGATGGTTCGCCTGCGCCTGAACCTGTAGTGGATAAGGGATCGGAACATCCACTGGGATGTAAGAAATAAATAGACTGTAAAACGCGTCTGGTTTTTCTTTATGAGTTGAGGCTCGAAGGTATTTTCACGGTCACGTGGCGTGTTCAGCTCGATTTTGCCGTCATCGCACAAAAGCGTTTTGGATGAATAGCCGTTGCGGGTATTCGAGCCTGATTTAGGGGCATTTTTCTCGTGCCCGAGGTGCTCTGTCAGTTCAGCATTCAGTGCTGTTTCGACGGTTAACTTCGTCAGCATACGAGAAAATGCATTGAGGTCAGCTTCGGTTTTGATACCTTTAGCCAATTAGGCAGCGAGTGCCTTAAGCTTCTTTTCGTCCATAATTTGCCTGCCTCCACAGTTGGAGTGAACATATCAAAAAAAGGCAATTACACAATTTTAATTAAAGGCTCCATATCGTGATACCAGACTTCGAGAGCTTCGGGTAGCAGTGGTTTGGCATAAATATACCCCTGTACCTCATCGCAGCCCAGTCCACGCAATATCTTTACCGTTTTGTCATCTTCCACGCCTTCGGCCAGAACAACATAGTCAAGCTGCTTAAGCAGCCTGACTATGTTGCGAACAATGATGCGACTGCCTTTGTCGCGGGCAATGTTACTCACGATAGAGCGATCAAGCTTGATAATGTCAATCGGGATTTGTCTAAGGTAATTTATGTTGCTGTAGCCGGACCCAAAGTCATCAAGATATATCTTAAACCCGCGTAATTTCAGCATATCTAGTCCGTTAAGGGCTGTCGGGCTTTCCAGCATTTTCTCCGTCTCCAAACACTCAACTCCAAGTAGAGCCGGATCTAAACGCGCATCCCGCATTTTCTGTTCAAGCTCATCGGCAAAATTTGGCCGCGAAAAATCACTGGCGGACAGATTAACGGACACATGTAAAGAAAGCCCCCGGCTCCGCCAGACGGTTAGTTGCGCGATAGTATGATCGATCACCCACGCAGTGAGCTCCCGCATCAGGCTGGTATTTTCCACCAGAGGAATAAATACGCCCGGCGGCACTTCGCCGTGTTCAGGGTGTTGCCATCTCAACAATGCTTCAGCCCCCGTCACTCGGCCCGTCACCAGTGAGACCTTAGGCTGATAGACCAGATATAAACCCAGGTCTTCCTGCAACGCCTGCCTCAATCCGGTCAGAAGGCTGAACTCACTCTTTTTGCGGGTATCCAGTACATCATCATAGGTTATGCACCGATGGTCTTGGCTAATAGCTTCATGCAATGCACTGACCGCACGACGCAGAATTTCAATCGGCGTCAGCATTTTGTCACATAGCCCGGAGTCACCCATATGAATATTCAGATCCAGGGCGACGTCCGGGGTGATCCTGGCTTGAGTTCCCCGCAGGTTCTGAGCGATGTTATCCAGGGTCGGCCCCGTTTTCTCATGAGCTAGAAAGGCAAATCTTCCGAACGCCACTGCATAGAGCTGCCCCGACAATGGCAGACGAACCGAGAACTGTGCGGCCATATCACGGAGTAGATTTTCTACAGCAGTCATCCCCAATGAGCGCTCCATGGAGTAGGCAAATGGCATGTCTATCCCGTCAATGATGATAAGCCTGAAAGCATCCTCAGCCGAAACAGCAATATCCTTTAGCAGTCGCTGGCGGTTTGGCAACATAGTGACGATATCGACATAACCCACAGCGTACCAGGATGCCAAAAATTCTGAAATCAGGCCGGCCAGCTTTTCAAAAATATCGACCTGCTCGTCTGAAATAACCCTCGGTTGAGTATCTAATATGCAAAGGGTGCCTATTGTCACCCCGTCCTGACTTTTAAGAGGACACCCCGCATAAAAACGAATGAAGGGTGCTTCTTTCACCGCACGATAGCTCCGAAAGGCCGGATGCTGATGCGTATCAGGACAAATAATGGTCTTACCGTATTTTAGGGGCTGTACGCAAAAAGCCTCGTCCAGGCCAGTTTCCGTGACCGCGATATTCTGAGCTGATTTAATGTATTGTTTTTCATCATCGAGAACGGATACAAAACTCATCGGCATCTTCAGTAATTGGCAGACCATCTGAGTGTATTTTTTTAACGCTTCATCACGTTCCCTATCATGGCTTTTCAACAACCCGATCGTCGCGTGTCTTTTACTTTCGTTGCTGATGAGATTAGTCAACATGGCAAAGCTCCCCTTGTAACAAACGTCTGAGTTATCTCCCGCGTTGCAGGAATCTTTTTCTTCGTCAGCGGCAGGTGGCAATAAGTATTTTGTGGCTCATCCAAACCCCACATCAGGACGTTTTCCAGTGATCCTGAGGGGAGGTTTTCGCATGCGTACCCGATGAGTCTGAGCGAATCAGTCGCACAGCGGTCGTCAATTCCGGTACGACGTGGGCATCAGCGGGAATCATCTGAAAGATGGCCGCGATTTCCTTAAGCCTGTGAGACTGTCCTTCGAGATATGACGCGGACGACTTGTCTACCAGCAACGTATTTTGCGGCGTCACGCGGTCCATGCCTGACCTTGCGGATACCCAGACTTTGTCCTTGCAATGCATAGGCGACTTCACACATGAATTGCGTCACCTGATTCTCCGTATTAATGATGTGCACGATTGTACCTCCCGCCTGCCCCCTTGCGACCCTCAGATGAATTTTATCAACGGATTCAGCAATCAGCCGCACGATTTATTTTGCCCAAGCGCGCTGCTCTGTGCCAGATGGCGCAGCTCGTTAACCACCACGGCAAGCCCCGCACCCTGTTCAACTTTTAACTCTTTAAGCGCATACAAAGAAAAAGTCCGCCTTCGGCCTTATTAAGATGGGAAAGTGAATATTAACAAGACCATTTTCCGAATTTTAATATTACGAATTTGGTTCATGGTGTAAATAATAAATTTAAAGACATCCAGTGGGGCATTTTAACAACAGCTTGCTGAAGTGACCCTCCTGTGAGATGTGTATCGGCGTCAACAATTTTTTATGGTTACCGATACAATAATATTATCGGCGAATTGTCGGCAAACTTTATAACGAGGAGTAACTCTTTATAGTTAGAGTAGGATGAAAAATAGCCCTAAATGGCTGGGGGCTTTGTTAAATAAATCACAATCTTGGCTGTAATCAGGAACAGAACGGCATATTTCTCACCCTGAAGTGGTATTGATCTCCTCTGATCTCCTCCCTGAAAACAGTGATCCCTTCCCAATATTGATGCCAGGATAAATCAGAGATCCGGGTCTGTTTGATCCCTTCCCAATATTGATGCCAGGATAAATCAGAGATCCGGGTCTGTTTGCAGGCTTCGGACAAATTCTTCCGGAGTCTGGTTATTTAATGAGGAATGTGGCCGGTACTGGTTATATTCCTGCCGCCAGTGCTCGATCTTCTCCTGAGCATCTTCCAGTGACAGGAACCAGTGCACATTCAAACACTCATCGCGCAGGCTCCCGTTGAATGACTCGACCAGAGCATTATCTGTCGGTCTGCCGGGCCGTGAGAAGTCCATTGTCACCTTATTTTCGTATGCCCATCGGTCAAGCGCTTTAGAGATAAATTCGCTGCCATTATCCGTCTGCAACCGGTGTGGTATACGGTGCTGCATTTGTTTCAGGCGCTCCATAACAGCCACCACATCCTCTCCGCGCAGCCCCTGACCAACTTCGATCGCCAGGCATTCACGACTAAAATTATCCACTACAGTTAGGGCACGTATCCGACGCCCGTTGAACAGATTATCAGCAACAAAATCCATGCTCCAGCACTGATCTAATGCGGTCACTTCTGGACGGGCGTGTCGGTGCCTGGCTGTAACATGCCTGAGTGGGCGTTTTGCTCGCAGATTCAGTCCTTCCTGACAGTAAATTCGGTGGGTTTTCTTGTGGTTGACTAACCAGCCTTCCCTGCGCAAAAGAATATGAATGCGCGGGCAACCATAGCGGATCCGTGTCTCCGCAATTTCTCTTATCCGGTGAGTCAGGGCCCTGTCATCACGACAACTGCGATAGAGGTATACCGTGCGACTCTGCATCATTAAACGGCAACCACGACGCAGCCCGATACGATAGGCGTCCAGCAGGTAAGTCACCGCTTCACGCTTCTGAATGGGCCTCAGAACTTTTTTCGAATGACATCCTGGAGCATTTCCTTATCCAGACTGAGGTCCGCCACCAGACGCTTAAACCGTTGGTTTTCGTCCTCAAGCTGCCGCAAACGGCGCAGTTCTGTTACGCCCATACCGCCAAATTTTTTCTTCCAGTTATAAAAAGTGGCTTCAGAAATACCCATCTTTCTGCACACTTCCTCCACCCGAGTGCCTGTTTCGGCCTGTTTAAGGGCGAATGCTATCTGTTCTTCGGTATAACGGGTCTTTTTCATGGTTGATATGCCTCTCAGTGAGATGAAAGAAAGACCGGATACTTTAGTTTAGGCTGGCACTGTTTTCAGGGAGGAGATCAACTGTTTTCAGGGAGGAGATCACTGTTTTCAGGGAGGAGATCACATTGACGCTACACGCTATTGTTTTTCCAGGCTATCCGTCACCAAATTCAAAAGGCCCGTACAGGCACTTATGGTCTTATTTAGGGCGTTTGATAGTATAGTCTTCAACTAATAGCCAAAAATATTGACTGGCACTTTGGGGGAGACAAAATTATAATCATTGTAAGAGATAGTCTTACAAGAGGTAATTATGGCTAGAACTATGACAGTTGACCTTGGTGAAGAACTACGGGAATTCATCGATTCTCTTGTTCAATCCGGGGATTACAGAACGCAAAGTGAAGTACTTCGCGATGCACTGCGCCTGTTACGTGAAAAACAGGCGGAATCCCACCTGCAAACTTTGCGCGATTTATTGGCTGAGGGCGTTAGCAGCGGAACGCCAGAGACATGGGATAAGAACTCATTCCTGCAGCGAGTAAAAGGAAAGGTCCGACTGCATGAAAGAAATTAACCTGACGCCTAAAGCAAACGAAGATTTGGAAGATATCTGGTCGTATAGTCAGGAAAATTTTGGCGTCGTTAAAGCAGACGATTATATCAGCCGTTTTTCCGACATATTTGATGTGCTAGCAACCCATGAGATCGGTTCTCTAAGACCAGAATTAGGCGAACACATTTTTTCCTTACCGATTGAGAAACATGTGATTTTCTTCATTCCCTCCGATACTGCTATCACAGTGATCCGTATTCTTAATCAGTCACAGGACGTTCTTCGCCATTTGGTCTGGCGTTAATTGTAACCCCCGTTGATACAGTTAATTCTCGACTTAACATAAGCCTGCATTAACTCTCTCCATTACGTCCAAGAAATCGTCCGCCCCCCTTCGCGAATACTATGCGAATTTTTGACCAAAGCTGGCTTGCGAGACGTTGGCCAAACTGTACGATTTTAAAAAAAAGCCTCGCGAAGGCGCGATTCTTTTTAGTGTATTAGAGTGGTTTGAGCATAAGACGATGGAACAACATGAGAAATATTTCTTTTTACATATGCTTTACTGGGATCTTAAGTTGCCGGCTTAGCAATCCAAAGGCGTGCTGCTATGCCTATTCACGCTTCGAGGCGTACCGCCTTCTCTTGGCTAATCGCCATTTTACCTGCTACCACCTTGCTCAAAGCTGACTGCGAGATACCAAGATCTGGGCAAGTGAACGCAGCGTACTCTTATAATCATTAAGATATTTCGTAATTAATCTATCTGGATGCGGTTGGTTCAATATAGCTATTAATGATAATCCTCCAAATTAAGCAGGTAGCTAAAATGCCAGCATTAGTGAAGCGCCTTGATAAATGTACAATCACAACTGGACGTTGAGCGTCATAGCGGCAGGTCTACAGCGACAAAACTGTTAGTCTTCAGGCATAACGTTGCGACAGTGAGATAGCACAAGATATCAGCACTATCACTTACAGCCTCTGGTCCATTGTCAGCACTTTCGCCCTAGAGCCACCTGAAACTCCTCCATACCACCCACCACACTTTTTCAGGCCATATCTAAAACGTGGCATCGGTAATAGCATGTTTGTTACTGAGTTCACGTGCATAAACCCCGGCTTCAGCCTCACGGATAGTTACGATGTTCTGTTAGTGGGAATATTGCTTCTTCATGGGGAGGTCCTCATGTGGCTTATGAAGACATTACAAACATCGAGATGTGCTAATCAACGGCAGGAAATTAGCCGCTCCCTATTCAAGAGAGCGGTTTTACTATCAGAATTCAGTCTGCAATTTAACTGATTCCGGCTCAGAACCTTCGTTCTTCGATAACATAGCTGTGGCAATACCATTACCAAGCACATTAATTGCCGAACGCCCCATATCAAGGAAGTGGTCGATTCCCATTAACAACAAAATTCCTGCAACCGGGATATTGAAGCTTGGGATCGTCGCAGCCAGAACCACAAGGGCAGAGCGTGGCACTCCTGCAATCCCTTTTGAAGCCAACATCAATGTCAGCATCATCATGGTAGTTTCTGTAAAATTAAGATGGATGTTATATGCCTGGGCAATAAAGACTGATGCAAAAGAGCAGTAAACCATTGAACCGACGAGGTTAAACGAATAACCAATAGGTAGAACGAATGAGGCAATATTACGTGAGCAACCAAACTTCTCCAATTGCTCCAGTGTCTTCGGATACGCGGCCTCAGAACTGCTTGTTGTAAAAGCAACCAGAACTGGATCTTTAAGCATATTCAACAGACGGAAAACCTCTTTCTTAAGAACAATGTAACCTACCGACAATAACATCACGCTGGTCAACATAATAGCGACATAATATCCTCCGATAAAAGAGGCATAATTTAGTAGGATACCTAGACCTTGAGTAGCTATAACAGACGATATTGCCGCAAAAATGGCTAATGGCGCTACATACATCACATAGCCTGTCATTTTGAGCATAATATGTGACACAACGCTAAGCGAAGCTACCAACGGAGCATTGAATTTTTCACCAAGAGACGCACCTGCGATACCAAAAAACAATGAAAATACAACAATTTGCAATATTTCATTGCTAGCCATTGCTTCGGTTATACTGGTTGGAATGGTATGCGATAAAAACGCTTTAAGATTCATCCCGCTTACGGCCAGGCCCGTATCAACTGACTCTTTTGGGATAGCCAGATTTAAGCCACTACCAGGATGGAAAATAGTAACAATAAAGAGACCAACCAGAATAGAAAAAATCGATGAAATAATGAACCAAATCATTGCCTTGCCACCGACCCTACCTATAGTAGCAGTCTCACCAAGACGCATGATGCCCACGGTTAACGTGCTAAAAACTAATGGTGCAATCACCATTTTTATCAGCCGTAAAAATAAATCGGTAAAAAGAGTAATGTTTCCAGCCCATGATTGGATAGTATCTGACGAAGCGTAAGAATGGATTATTGCTCCTGAAATAATGCCGGCCAGCATGAAAATTACTATAAACAACGTTAGCTTGTTTTTGGTTTCCACAAAAATAACCCCTATCATATTTTTTACGTATTGATTTCAGCCCTGAGGACTTACTTATCGTAATAGACTGAAATATTCGACGCATACATTGAGTAAAAGTGTCGTAGGATACAACCCTTTTTATGTTATTTTTTGTCGAATAAATCTTAGTTTGCCCTGTGTATCGCGATCATCTAGCTGTCGTAGCAACAATGCACAACGGCCGTATTGCAGTTGTCTCCCAGTACCTAAGGAAACGCCCCTGGTGTTTCACACTCCACCATTCTGCCCAAGCTATGCATAGACAACCCGACCGAGACTGGTGCCTCAGTGAGAAGCAGTGGAAGTGCTTGCCATTCTGGGATACAACATTTACCGCAGGCAAGCATACTCTCAAAGAAGATTTCAATTCACGCACTTAAACAATTAACGTATTTTTTCGAGAAAACGTATCTTTGGTGAGAATTGAAAATATGCCATAGACTTACAAGTCGGGTATAGAATGCTGCCACTCAAGAGGGCAGTATTGCCCTCTTACCTCTCAATATAATTAATTATTAAAACGCGAAGAATATATTATACGGTCTCTTCCAGATCTTTTTGCCTGATACAGTGCATCATCCGCAGCAGTTATTGTGGATGATGATGATTCGTGCTTCTGTTTGATTGCAACTCCTATACTAAATGAGATTTTAAAAGTACCATTACAATCATATGAAACTGATTCTTTTATTTTTCTTACGATACCTTCTGCACTGGCATGATCAATAATGACAATTGCAAACTCTTCGCCACCCGATCTGGAAATAAAAACATTATCGTTTGCCAAATTACTCAGTATTAACCCTGTATTTCTTAATACCCTATCACCAGCGTCATGACCGTATGTATCATTTATTCTTTTAAAATGATCAATATCAGCAATACAAATTGTCGCAAGTCTATTTTCAATTTCCCTCAGCTTAATATTCAAATGTCTTCTGTTTGGTAAGCCTGTTAGTTCATCTGTTAAGGAGAGATTCACAGCTGATTTGTAATTATGATTAACGTAATTTATGAATTTCCTGAATGAATAGATAATCATAAGCATAGCCGGCACATAAAGAATAGCAGCTATCAAGGAAGCCGTATCCCTATCGATTAGGTTCATTCCTCCAGCCATAGAGGCAAGAGATGAGTTTAGTAGAAAAAATAAGCTAATCCTAAACACCAATAAATGCGCTTCCCTTGAATGAATATTAAATGACTTTCTTATGAACCATGTCATCACTGCTACTGTGCATGTATTTATAAAAAAGTAAAAATTTAATTTTGATGTATCACCTATGACCAGAGCTAGCACAGTTAATAAGGCAGTTATGCAGCAAGCATAAATGATAATCATTCGATATAGTAATCCCTTCGGGGATTCAACTTCATGAACAAGTTTGTCATGTATCTTGAAATTCATCTTATGACCTTAGATTAATTGAGATAATTAGTGTATCATGTTATTAATCAATTTGGTTATAATTTGTACTTCCTTACTCACCAGGCACGATATGCTCAGTCTTTCAGTTATAATCCTCAGGATTTTTATATAAAAAGTTTAAACTTTGGATTTTTTTTACAAAACATGTTACTTGGAATACAACAATTTATTTTATTATATTTTTTAAAATCTGTTAAATATGTTTTGGCCAAAAAGATATTTTCTCCGCTAATGATCTCACCTCACAATTTAGAATTTCACCAATGGAATTACCTAACTCCTGATATTTTGAAAGCGGTAATGGATAATCCATTTTGCTTGCATAAATTATTACATTACCACTGTGTGTTGTGCAGTAAAGAACGGTTTTAAAAAGTTCGTGTAATGCATGAGAAAAGACTGATGATGCATCAGGACGAATATGATAATTCATTACCAACCAACCGTTAAGTGTAAGTCGGTCAGCGCATGAAACTAAAAAACTCCCTTTTGATTGCAAAGGAGACATCTCATCCTCTGAATAAAGGTCGGAAAATATAAGGTCATACAGAGAATTATTCTCATGATTAATGAAATGATTAGCATCCTGAACATAATAATGGGTTAGAGCATTTGCAGGTAACGAAAAATACTCGTAACCAATACTTAGCACAGCAGCCCGAAGCTCGACCACATCCATAGCGGCTTCATTATTGTAAGCGTTAACAGCTCGGACCAAGCAGCCTCCTCCTAGCCCCAAAACAAGCACCTTGTTGACAGGAGTAAAAGCGAGAGCCATAAGCATTGCTCTGATGTAATGATGAACTGGAACCATGGGTGAAGCTTTGAGTATTTTACTTTGCTCATAAATCATATCGAAAGTTAAAATAAAGTACTTGTTTTTTTCTATAACGGTAATGGAACCGTATTCATCATCCTTATGCACCAATTCTTTGCCGTGAATTCGAAAGGGAGAAAGTGACTTCATAGTGTTTGATATTGACATTCAATATTGAGTCCATGTTTAAAATATATATAAAAGAGAACGCATCCATGAGCCCTCACGGAGTAGATTTAAGCATCTACAATTACAGCGCATACTTGTAATATCACTGGAGTGTAAGGGCGGAATTAGTATCTGCCGTTGAATTCGCCCCCTCTTTACAGATTTTTGAGTGTTTTATAATCCATTAATTGACACGGGTTGATATCCGAAGAGGCTATGGTAGTTGCGTGTGACAATGGGAATAATTGGCACACATGTTGTCATCGGAAACCTGTGATCTCGATGCCGTACATTTAGGGATAAATGGGAGTAAAATATACTTCCCTAAGAACCTGCCGCTTGACATAATCTTTAAATTACCCCAGTTATTCCTTCTAATGAATGTCCAAGAGTATACATCAAAAATGATTGCATTTGAGTCCTGATGAAAAATTTTTAGTGAAGCAGCAATGTATGTCTCAAAGCAAGATGTTCACTCTTCCGATTTTTCGATATTTTTTAATATCCTATTGTTCAATACAGTTCCCAAATTTTCCTCTTCAAACTTGTACAGTGTGGAGTCCTGCATATACATCATTATTTTTTGCTTATCAAAACTAACTTGGCTGATTATCTGATTAGCCTCAGACAATTTTAGCATTTGAGGTAAGGTCAAACCAAGTATAACTTCCGCGGTTGCTCGGTTAATGTTCAATTCAGACATTCCAGCTATTATATCTTTATATAAAGCATTCTGTGCAAAAATTAAATAAGACAGATTTATGTCATAAGTACTTCTGAGCAGAAGTTTATTTTTTTTCACTGGCTACCTCCAGATAACGACCCCTAGACTTATAAAGGTTGACTCAATTTCATGCAAACAGCAAAAGTGAAATAATGCTGTTTGCGCAGAATGCAGAATTAATACTTTGATAAATTATTTAATATTAGAATTAGATGTAGGAAGAACGAAACTACTGACGACTTCACGCAGCTTCTCGGTTCTGGCGTGAAGATTTCCAGCTGAAAGAGTCACTTTCTTAACAAGGGCTGCATTCTGTTGAGTTACTCGGTCCAGTTCTGCGACCGAAAGCGTCACCTGTGAAATACCTTTACTCTGTTCATTAGAAGACAAAGCGATTAGTCCAATAAGTTCATTAACGCTATTGACATTTTCTTTTACCTCGGACATTGCACTTCCTGCACCGCCGGCTACCTCAGCTCCCTCTCGAACAAATTCGAAAGTAGTACTTATTAGTGTTTCAATTTCCTGGGCAGCAGAGGCACTACGCTGAGCAAGCGAACGTACTTCTGTAGCTACCACTGCAAAGCCCCGTCCTTGCTCTCCTGCCCGAGCCGCTTCCACCGCTGCGTTTAGAGCAAGGATGTTTGTCTGAAAGGCAATGCTATTGATTGTAGAGGTAAAGCGACGTATCTGTTCTGCTTCTTCGGAAATTCGGCTCATTGTTACGGTCAGTCTTTCAACAAGAACACTTGCTTTATCCGTTACTGTGGCAGTTATTAAAGCAAGATTGCGTGCCTGACATGCATTGTCAGCATTGTGCCTTACAGTCGACGAAAACTCCTCCATACTCACTGCAGTCTCTTCCAAAGCGGCAGCCTGCTGTGTTGTACGGTTTGCAAGATCCGTATTCCCTTCGGCGATTTCACTTGCCTCCTTATAGAGAGCATTGGAGTTAACAGTGATAGCACGAACCGTCTTTTGCAGACTTTGTTGCATTTCTCGTAAAAGTGGCACCATTTGGCCTATGCAGTTTCGTCCTTGCTCTATTGGTTCACGTGTGAGATCCCCCTTACCAATATCATGAAAATGTCCTCTGATCAGGGAGACGGGGCGAACCAGGTGAACGACCAGGTAACGATCGCAAAAAATCACCAATAATATGGTAAATGAGACAGCCAAAAAGAGAACAGCATTCAACTGATGCAACTCATCAGCTACCTGTAGTTGAGCAGCATCTATCTGCTTGGTTAACAATGAAAGGTGTGAACCCGAAGCATTTTCAGATGACAACGATGAATCAGAAAGATGTTGTTTATAGCTTGCCCACTCAAATCCACTTGGAACCTCATTTTGTAGCGCAACCTTTTGAGCAGCAGTTCCGTTGTGTAAGACATCTTCGGCATGTGCCAGGAAAATCACTTGATGCGTCAGGGCAAAGCTCTGATCAAAATATCTATGCATGTCATGGACCACAAACGCGGCATAGCCTCCAGTCACGGTGATTAACCCCATTGCCGTGAGTAGGATCCAAAGAACCACTCGGCGAATAGTAAAGTTTTTCAGGAAGTTCATTGTCACACTCTTATCTTGTTGTAGTGATATAAAAAGAAAATTAAATAGCCCACTATTTGTTTATGAACAATTTAATAGCGCGAGTATGTCAGTATGTTTGACTAAATAAAACATCACTACAATTAAATAATTTCATGGTGAAAAATTGTTATTTCTATCGGAGATTCAAAGGAATGGAATCAGATTGTTATGTAAGGCTTTTTTTGGAAAATCTGTGATTTGATAGCTTATGCCATTGGAATCGATAATCAGTTCCACTCATGTGGAAGTTTCTTTCTGTGGATGGAGTAATCGCTCATCGGGAGATACTTTATGACCCTAAACACTAAGTGTGTGTGGTTACCTAATGCGGAAGATTAGAACGGGGATGGGGTATTCTGGTGGATGTTAAAATTACTTATAATTTGTTGTTTATTATCTAATTTCAATTCCGGTCTTAATGATAAATAACAGTTCTTATGTACTAATGTTTGAAGATACAAGCAACTGTCTTGTGCGTGGCTGAGACCGAGATTAGTTATTGGTAAAAACCATGATAGTCCTCTGTGAGCGAGGAGCGAACTAAGCAATTAAGTCGGTTCAGAAACCAGGTCGAAGAGACCAAGGAACTGTGGTGCCTATGATATTGACCGTTATATCATTCTTTAACGCAACGTTGATACCATCAGATATTTCAAGATTGGATAACCATCTTGATTTATTGAAATTCAATCTACTATCTATAACAAAGCCTAATATGATTACTCTGTATTCAATGTTAGGATGATTTTTACGGAAAAAAGATAATCTATGACTAATTCCCTCTGGCTTTGACGGATCGGCTAAAGAACTTCCAACAATATGCCAAAGTGAATTCTTTGTGAATTCAACAGCGACCGAACAGACATTCATTTCTGATGGCTCATGCACCCAGCATAAAGAAAAATCGAAAAATCCGATATTTTCAGTATGATTTTTTAATTGGATCTTAAGATTCTCAATGTCGTGATAATCACACGATAGATGATGAAGATTTTTTGTGCCTAAAACCTCAATCAGTTTGCGGAATTTTTCGTCTCCGCGAGATACAATGGAAACGACATTTCCACGTTTAATCAATTCTTTAACTACTCCTGATAACATCCCGGTTCCACCTACAACAAGGTAATGTGAAGTCATAATACATATTTCCTTTCCTGATTTAGGCTCAGATGTTACCAGTATGTTGTCCTTAATGTTTTTAATCAAAAATATGCTGTGCATTTACTTCTCTGCTGACCATTCATTTCCATGGCAATGGCAATGGCCATGTCCGCTTGGAGCGCAGGCCGTGTGAAAACCGTGACCTAAAACTGAAGTGCGCGCATTTACGCAAAATCTGGAATTGCTCGACTGGTTAGCTGAGGCAAATTTTACGTATGAGCGCATTTTTCAGCCCTATTTTTGGCAGTTTAAGCGATAAAAACAGTTTTCACACAGCCTGAGCGATGTATAGTCATTCGCACCCTGAGAATTACACTATTAAGTGATTCAGGGTATGCGCTTGCTGGTTACGAATATTGAGCGAGAATCACGTGATGATCGCCGCTTTTCTTTCGAGCCAGTAGGTGCTCCACGTTCGCTAACGAATACTCAGGGCATGCAGATAAACTGCTGGCTATATTTCTTTCGAAGAGCGTGGAATGCATACCAATCCCCGATAAAAAGGAGTTGGTGATGACTGTGACTAATCAATTTGCTGCGCACGTTGGTCTGGACTGGGCGGATAAAAAACACGATGTCTGTGTTCAGTTTAAAAACGGTGAACGCGTATTCGATGTGATTGAACATACAGCAGAAGCGCTTGATGACTGGCTTACTGAGTTACACCAGAAAGTAAAAGGCAGAATCGCCATAGCTCTCGAGCTGAAGAAGGGCCCCGTGGTATATGCTCTTCAAAAATATCCCTTTATCACCTTTTTCCCCGTCCACGCTTTGTCCCTGGCTCGTTACCGGCAAGCCTTCTCGCCCAGCGGCGCTAAAGATGACCCGCAGGATGCAGAGCTGGCATTAGAGTTAATGCTACGTTATCCCCAAAAGATAAAAGCTATTGAACCCGACAATGCGGATATTCGCTTACTTCAGCAACTGGTTGAGCAACGTCGTCAGTTGGTTGAAGACAAACGCCGCTTTGTGAATCGGCTCATCAACACGCTTTAACAGTATTATCCTCAGCCACTGGAGTGGTTCTCACATCGGGGTAGCTTACTGTTGTGTGAGTTGATTATCCGGTGGCCCAGTCTGCAACAACTGAAACGAGCCAGGCGCGACACGACCCGAAATTTTCTGAATGCCAGAGGTGGCCGCGCAATGGCCCTTACCGAGCAACGTGTTGCGAGTATTGATAATGCGATCCCATTGACGACAGACCCGAGTGTTATAGAGGCTAATGCTTTGATGGCAACAGCACTGGCGACACAAATTAAAGTCGTGAGTGAAATCATCAAAACATATGACGAACGAATCGAAACGCTGTTTGACACATTGCCAGATGCGGGGCTGTTCAAATCACTTCCGGGCATGGGGCCGTGTATGGGCCCACGGATGCTTGCTGCACTTGGTGATAACCGTGACCGGTTTAACAGCGCTGAAGAAATTCAAAACTATGCAGGTATTGCACCGGTGACCGAACGAAGTGGCCAGAAATCATGGGTTCACTGGCGATGGCAATGTGCCAAGTTCGTCAGGCAGACCTTTGTCGAATGGGCTGCGAAGACGATTAACTCATCATACTTGGCCAGACTATATTATCAGGGACTGCGAGAAAAAGGAAAATCTCACCAGTCTGCAATCCGGGCTCTTGCCTTCAAATGGATAAGGATCATTTACCGCTGCTGGAAGACCAGAACCCAGTACGATGAAGCGAAGTATTTGCTGGCTCTCGAAGCGCGACACTCGCCCTTACTGAAGCCATAAAAAGCTTGTCGAATGTCTCAGGGCGTGAAGCGGACGTTTGTATTTTTCACGGCACGTGGCGATTTTACTTACATAGCCGTGTATTCGTTAACAGGGAGTGGGTCAGACGTAAATAATCGGATTCGGTTCAATGAGGAGCAAATTAAATAAGGTTCTCCTTAGTCAAATAGTGCCTCTGCATACCAACTTTTGGACAATCCTTTAATGACATCTGCAGAACATAGCCTTGCTTTTCATAGAATGGGGCAGCTTGAAAACTGAATGTATCTACAAGCGCATGATTACATCCTATTTTTACCGCCTCCTGTTCGGCTTTTTTTATCATAATCCCACCTAATCCTTTACCTCTCGCATCATCGCTGACCCATAGGTAATCAATGCATAACCATAAGCCTTTCCTACTCGCTATTAGGCCGCCGATCAATACCCCAGCATCATTTCTGCAAAAAATGCCAAGTGGTTTGCGTGATCCTGTTTCAATAAATTGAGAGTTATAGTCTCTTAGGCCAGCTAAAAGTTCTTCAGTGTCGTTGCTAGTAACTTCATGAGTTATTTTAATATTCATATTCACCTATTCTTTTATGGAGGGGATATTATTTTCAAGATAAAGAATATTTATACAATCTATTCTTGCCTACTTCCCATTCATTAGCAAATAGTGGTATTGACCATGTCCGCTCCTGGCACGCAGCCGATTATTACTATCACCCCAGGTGGCCTTGAGCGACACACGGATGTTGACTTTAAAAAATGCACCGGAAGCTGAAGCGCTTCGTTAGAGTCTCGACTGACCTATGCCGTTTACTCAGTTTTATCCAAACATCATCGTTGGGCGCCCTTCAAAGAGCTAGAAAAACTCCATTTTTTCATAAGGATGATTTATACAGGCCCTGAGGCGGCTATCCAAATCTCCGTCATGAACTTCCAGCTTGTGTCCATCCGGATCCAAAAAGTAGATAGATTTTCCTTCGCTCTTGTTTATTTTCCACTCTGTAACACCCGATGATTTTAGGTAATTGGCATACACATCGAAATCTTCGCTTAGGATGCTAAATGCGTAGTGAGTGTAATCTTCCCCGGTAGTCACTGTATCAGCAGAAAGACATAACCACAGATTTCCCAGACAAAGGTAAGCGCCACTGGTCCATCTGGCCTTAGGTATAAAACCAAGAGTATTAACGTAAAAATCAAAACTTCTTGAAACATCACTTACGGCGATTGTTATGTGATTCAGTCCGTTTAGCATGCAGAGTCTCTTCAGCAGGGTGCGGGAAGTTAAGTTTTCCCTAAGAGTACTTCAGCTCACCGCCTGAGTGAATTGAAAGTGTAATGTCCGCTTCTGGCTGTGAGTTCAACTGGTCGATGCAACGCTATCCTTAAAGAAGGGGGACGTTGCCATGAAACGAAGAACTCGCATTCACTATACGCCAGAACAAAAGGCGCTTATCTGGGACAGATATAAGCACGGTGACTCCCTGCATGATATCGCCAGAATGTTCGACAGATTTCATTCTTCTATTATGCCGACTATCCACCAGACTGGTGGGTATCGTCCTCCTGTTCGAAAGCGGCACCGACTGGCTCTTTCACTTGATGAAAGAGAGGAGATATCCAGAGGGCTCGTAGCAAAACGTAGCATCAGGGACATCGCTGACGGATTATCAAGAGCTCCCTCGACGATTGATTAGCCGCGAGATTAAAAGGCATGGAGGTGCAAAGCATTACCGTGCTGTAAAAGCGGATAAGGACGCGTGGGACAGTGCTCTGAGACCAAAACCTTGTAAGCTAATTGAATGCCCGGCATTGTGTAAAATCATTGCAGAGAAGATGCATCAGGACTGGTCGCCGGAACAAATCGCCGGTTGGCTGAAACGCTGTCATCCGGATAATCAGGAAATGCAGGTGTCACACGAAACGATTTATAAAACGCTTTTTATACAAACCCGGGGAGCGTTAAAAAAAGAACTGCAGCAATGCCTCAGAAGCGGAAGAGCAGTGCGTAGATCCAGAACGTCATCGCTGAAAGGGAAAGGATTAGGTTCAATTCCGGATGCGATACCCATCAGCGAAAGACCATCTGATGTTGCAGACAGAGCCATACCCGGCCACTGGGAAGGCGACCTGATCCAGGGCTCGAAAAACTCCTATATTGTCACTCTCGTAGAACGCCATTCCCGCTTTGTTATGCTGGCTAAAATCAGAGACAACAACACCATAACGGTTATATCTGCACTCATCAAACAAGCCCGGGAATTACCCGTTGAGCTTTATAAAACACTAACATGGGATCGGGGGTCTGAAATGACCAACCACACCCGATTTACTGTGGCCACAGACATTCAGGTTTATTTCTGTGATCCTCAATCTCCCTGGCAACGCGGCTCAAATGAAAATACGAACAGATTGCTCAGACAGTATTTTCCAAAAGGAACTGACTTATCAGTTCACAGCCAGCAAAGACTAAACAGTGTTGCCAGACAGCTCAACGAGAGGCCGAGAAAAACGCTAGACTATGAATCACCCGCAGAGCGGTTCAATCAGTGTGTTGCATCCATCGGTTGAACTCACAGCATGGAGCGGACCTTCAATTCAGTTAGCTTATCCACTCTGTAGTCATCATTGGCAGCATGCAATCAACAAATTACCATCACTACCATCGAACGGCTTAAGGCTATTTAATGTCCCTGTTTCATCATATCCAATGTCAGCAATTTTAGGTCTTCACCTTGTTGAAAATGGCTGCTCACGTTCCCGGCAATCCCATTCTCCAGGGTAAGGTCATTCACCAGATTCAGTTTGGCCTGCGGGGATGAACTGGAGAAATCAAGCTCGTCAAAATTAACCCACACGATATTGGGTCGCGTTGTTGACTCAAAGACATAGCGACGCTGGGTTAAATCCATCACTACCTGCCACAGAGTTTGCGAAGCATCAGGTTTGCCCGGGTCTGGGATACGGAAAGGCTGGGCTGCGTTGCGCATCACGCTGAACATTGCAGCGATAGCTTCAATTTGTGATGCAGGCTGACTTAGGCGACTTACGTAGTAACTGGCTCTGGCAAAGCGATCGCTGGCCTGTGTAGAACCCGGCAACGGCTGTTCTCCACCCAACCCACTGAAAGTGCGTGCCAGAGCCAGTTGCTGATCGTAGGTGGGTGAGTTCGTCATCACGCGATATTCCCGGCTGTGATAAACCACTGGCTGACCGGAGCTGTATTCAATGATGCATGAGTCACCTTTGGCATCATCCAATGCGAGGTGGATAGCCGGAGGGTTTCCGCCAGTGGGGTCGTCCATTTGCACAACCTGTACCCCAGACTTCTCTATCCAGTCAACCGCCTCAGCGACAGATGAAAAATTATCGAGAAAATATTGCAACCAGGCCGCCTGGCTAAGCTGCGTGCGGGAAGAGTCTGGAGCACCGTAGTCGGATTCCGCGAGCCATAATATATGACCTGCCAGCCCGGCTTCATTCATACCATCCACGGAGATAAGATCGAACGCAGTAGCCACCACGCTTCCGTAACGGGAGGTCCAGGTTAGGTCGCCATTTACGCCATCATTTCGGGTAATCCCCCGTGGTTGCATCCATAGGTTTGTCATCAAATCTTTATGGAAGTCCATATTGCGGCCTACAATAACGGCACCATTCGCAGCCGGCCAAACAACGCGTGTACACATTATTATCTCCTTTTTCTCTTATCGACGAGAATATACTCTGTCATAAATATAATGGGGTCATGTCCTGTTGTCATAGGAAGATGGTTTCAGGCGGCAGTTCTCGTCGGATTTCAGCGATTTCTTGCCGTTTATCGCCGCTCGATAATTGTGAACATACGTATCCACAATCCGCAGAGCAGCATCTGATTGACTCTATCCTATGATCCACAGACTAGTTTTACTCAATCAGTTTGTTAGAAGAGAAGTCAGTTATGAACTTCAGACAGGGGGCAGTTTGGAGAACGGAAATTTTTGTACGTTAAGCGCATTATTAAACCAATGCAAATTAGTAAAATATTGATTTTAAGTAAGTATTTATCGATTTTAAGTTATCGCTCTTGCGGTATCGCATTTAGGTTATCCGACTAAGCTCAAAGCACTGAAAACGCCATATAACGCGGGAGTACATCACACCCTATTGCACGGTAAGCCTGTTCAATAACAGGCTTACCGTGCAACCATTCTCTATCTCAAAACAGCCCCCTAAAATGTGCAGTAATTAGCCCCCGGCTAGGCTGGAGGCTACTATCTTCATTATTTTAGACACAAAGCTTTCACTGTACTTCCACTCTTTTCTTTTGTATTCATACTACCCAACCAATTTTCCAGAGATATTTTCTCTTGGTTGGCAAAAGCATATCTAGATGCATCCCAGTCTGTTTCTGACAAGGTATACTGAGCTCCATTCAAGGTATATTGCGATTGGTATGATATAACCCCTTTATCATTTGTAGATGAAATGGTAAAATTACTTGAATACAGTGAAATTGTAACTAAATCATCACTTGTTTGCAAAATGCTTTGCGCGAAATTAGATTCAGTTTCAGTTTCATTTGCATAACTTAGTGCTGCTTTAACCAAACTAGAAACTGATTTTTTTATTTCAGAAATATCACCCTCCGCTAATCCATCAAAAGCACTAACAAAAGAATCAATAAGATCGTCAGCACTATGACTTTTTTGTATTATATTTTGTGTTTTTGAGTTCGCCAAAGTCATAAAAGGTACGCTTGCTATAGCTTGGGTGAATGCTATGTAGTTTGCCTTATTACCATTACCTTCGGGATCTAGAGGGTTATAGTTAGAACTGGCTCGGCACATGTTTATAATGGTTTGAATTCCATCAAAAATACTCTGTGGGGCGTTGGCGTCAACCGGTGATGATGCCAAGGCTTCATTATAAGAAGATATATATTCTTGCGTTGCGACCGCTCCAGAAGGATTCATAATCGATGAGTCGGATGAGTTTAATAAAAAAACATTCTGACTTGAATTTTTTTTTAAGCCGCGTAGCCAGGCTGTTGCCTGATCATTAGCACTAAGAGTATGATTTTTCATAATTTAAAATAATCTCCATATTAGTTTAGTATAGGATTTCTCCCCCTATAACACATTAATTATAATAAAGGATCACGATAATTCAAGTTGCATATGCATAAAAACAGCGCCCCATTAATATTGTTTTTTTTGATTGATTCCATAGCTAATTTACCATAACACCCCTTGGCCGCACCGGCCCTGTTACTCCAAAGCGCTAATGTCCGCACCCCCTTTGGGCTAAGTTAAGATGTCCGCCATGCAGTCTCATCATTAAGGGGTAATGCCTCCAATTAGTAGAACATGTGTTTTTCGATGAAGGCACCGATAACTTTTTCGTGGAGTTCGATTGAGCGCGAGAAGCAAATCGTTTTCCGCGCCAGTCGTTTGATACGGGTACGCAGCGTCAGGTTGTTACGCTCTATACGCTGCGTAAAAATCTTCCCGGTCAGATGCTTATCCTTCGGCACTTCTCTGGCATAACTACCCCAGCTGTCGCTGGTTATCATGCCGATGGTAAAAGGGGCGAGCAATGCAAGCAGTTCACGGCATGTTTCATCGGTTCGGGGGCCAAAGGTATAAGCCAGAACACCGCCCGTTTTTGTATTGTATGCATACCAGAGCCAGTGCTGTCGGGCCTTGCTGCCAACAAAGCTCCATTGTTCATCCAGTTCGCAGATCAGGGCAATATCGGCATGAGCAACTGGCGAAGATGTCACCTGTTTCGGTGCGAGTTTTTTAATGCGCGTATGACGGTATTGATACCGACTTTCAGTGTTCTGGCGGAATCACGGACCCCCGCCCCGTTGAAAGACATCTCAACGATCTGTTCTTTCACGCCCGGCTTACGGGCCTCATAAGAATAAGTGAGCTGGAACACACGGTGGCAGTCACGGCAACGGAAGCGGTCATGTCCATAGGGGTTCTGACCATGGCGGTAAACCTGAGCTGAATTGCAACGGGGACAATGAACTTTACGCTGGCCATGAGGGAACCTCAAAAGCGGACATTATACATCAAATTCAACCAATTGGAGGCATTGCCGCCCTTCGAAAGAAATATAGTCCGCAGTTTATCTGCATGCCCTGAGTATTCGTTAGCGAACGTGGAGCACTTACTGGCTCGAAAGCAAAGCGGCAATCATCAGATCACATGATTCTGGCACAATATTCGTAACCAGTAAGCGCATACCCTGAATCACTTAAAAGTGTAACCCTCAGGGTTCGAATGACTATATCTGGCACATAGCGGACTTTACTAACTGCATCCATTTATTATTCAATAGGGTAATCGTCAAGCACACTTACAGTGAATTTGATGTTTAATCCTGATGTTGAATATTGTAATAAATAGATTTTTTATATTAACGAGGCATCCCATTTTTCTCCTTTCCTGATCATTGAATTTAAAATGGTGATGAGTTTGCGCATGCAGGCTACCAGTGCGAGCTTTTTGGGTTTTCCGGCGGTAAGCAGGCGTTGATAGAACATTTTAATGGCGGGATTAAACTGTGTAGCCACAAGAGCCGCCATGTAAAGCGTTGCCCGGACTCCGGCTCTGCCACCAAACGTGGTTCGTCTACCTCGCATTTTTCCTGAATCTCGGTTCAGGGGGGCAACGCCGGTCAGTGCGCTAATCTCCCGTCGGTTGAGTTTCCCCAGCTCCGGCAGTTCAGCAATCAGACACGCGACAGTGACTTCACCAACGCCTTTTACGCTCCCAATCAACTCGGCCTGTTCCATGAAAAATACTTTTACGTGTTGCTTCATCTCTTCATTGATGCGGTCTAGCTCGTTTTCAAGCGCATCAATAATGTTATTGATGCTCTTACGACTTTGTGGATGAGAGGGATAGCGACGATTACGCTCGGCTACCAGCATGTTATTCAATTGGCGACGACGGACAACTATGGCGGTGAGTACGGCGCGCGCTTCGTCCGGCAGCGCACGGATATACCGGCTGCGGTCAGGATGGCGATCGATGACCTGGGCGAGTTGTGCCAGCATGGTGGCATCAAGCTTATCCGTTTTCGCCAAATATCCCATTGAGCGGGCAAAATCCCTGGCCTGACGAGGATTAATAACAACCACTTCATAACCCGCGGTTTGTAAGATACATGCTACTGATGCCTCCAATCCTCCGGTCGCTTCCATCAGTATCAACGAGATCTTCACTTCTTGCAGCGCCTTCAGGATTATCGTGAATCCGTCGTCATCATTATTGGTGGTAAATGATGTGAACTCTCCGGTGCCTGCAATGTCCAGCGACAGCTTAGCAATATCGATACCTATGCAGTGTTGATTTGGCTGACTCATGGTGCCCCTCCTTACGATACGAATTTGTTTTCATTCAACTGTACGGGCTAGTGATGAGTGACTCAGCTCATGCGCGGGACGCTTGCATGCGGGCTTAATGCCCTGGGGTTCGCACGTGCTGCATGAGCTTTGCCAGACCTACAAATTCAGTTTATGCCATCTTCAAGATATAAGGTTTCTAATTATTTCCCAGGCTCACCACATGCCATCGTTTACCATCACTTCGCAGCAGCGTTGTGCTTAATGGCGAAATATCAATATGTTGAAGAGAACTAGCGGGTGCATCAAGTACTTGAATAACTATCGCCCGAATAACAGTTGAGGATGCAACGGCACAATGTATCCCTCGGTCCGAGACTCTGCGCGATAGCCATATCCCAGTTCGCGCCATAACTTGTGCAATTTTTTCCCCTTCCGGCGGAGCCTCCCCCGAAAGCCAGCACTGAAACGTATCATAATCCTGTTCTATAACTTTCTTAATCGAGACCCCTTTCCATCTTCCATATCCTGCCTCAGCAAGTTCCAAAACAGACTCGCTAAGAAAGCCTAACTCGCGCGAAGTTTGACGCGCCGCCTGATCCGGAGCTGTCCAGGTTTTACTGAATGGCCCAAAGCATCCCTTTAGCTCTTGAGCCTGTTTCTGGGAGACTTCCGTCAGTGGGTCATCAAAGGGGAACCGTGAGTTCCTGTTTGCCAAGGTTTCCCCCTGGCAAATCAGCTGCATAACACAGGTCATGAAATCAGCACCTTTCCGCCTGATAACGATGCCCAGGTTTGTTCATCGCCCTCTCGGCAAAGGCACCAAACAACAATCCTATTACGCACCACATCGCCAGCTGAGTGCTGAAAGCACTTAGGCGAAAACGCCACAGTAGATCCGCGGAAAAGACCTCCGGGATCTCATTGACTGTGGGCATCAAAACACAGGCGACAGTCAGCATCGTCAGTCCCACCAGGCCTCCGCACAGCGTGGCGTTCCAGCCACCTAGCCGCGATCTGAGATAATGGGCGCTCCACGCAGCAGTCACGACAATCAAGATGGAAACCAACAACATGCTAAAATAGAGTGCAGTCCGATAACCAATCGTTGATGGATCTCCCACGGCGGGGGGATTTGGAGGGTATTTGAGCCCAGGCATCATGCTCATTATCAGAAACCCAGCCAACGACAAAGACAGAGCCAACGCTCTCGCGCTGCGCGGCCCAGTTCGCTGCCAGCACAGCGACCATACCAGTGCCAGAGCACCCCCCATAGCTGCGCTGAATAGGATCATCCCGCTCAGTAACCCTACACCGGACTGGGTCTTGCGGCTAAATACTTGCTCATCAGCTTCTTCCACGTGATGATGACTGCCCTCCACAGTCAGTGGCTTGTGAGAGATTTTTTCTTCAAATGATATCGCGCGATCAACCTGCGGCTCACCGAAGACGTGGGCAAAACTGAAAGCGATAATGCCAGCGAGTATCCCGGCTATCATTCCATTTAAAAGAAGTTTTCCCGTCATTGTCTTATCCTCAGTGGCAGGGAAATCCCAGTAGATGTCGGGCATCATGGAAGTATTCGTGTACCTGATTACCAGAGAAAACAGCCGTTGCCCCCTGCTCTGCACCGATAAAATAGACGCACAGCATCACAATCAGCGTGATAAATGCAATCCACGGCAATATTGCATTAAGCGGGATGGGCTCATGCTCGACTTGAATCTCATTTAATGTCTGCTCCATTTTTTTTCCTTATATCTGACTCTAGATAGTCTTTAGGGTTTAAGACAGATTGATGCTGGGCTCACTGCCACAGGGGTACGAAGTGCCAGGTGGTGGTGATTATGTGCCGGCATGCAGGTCGCGCTGGTAAGTACAACTGGCATCCCGTGTGGGGTGTTAAGATAAGCCTGACGCCATTCATCGGTTCGCCGGATAACATCATCCTTAACTGCCAGTTTCAGTGAGATAAACATTTTTTCTGCTGCTGAGACCCACTGCCGGTAATAGGCATCGTTGATGCTTTCTCCCTTCCGCAATGGACTGGCTTTTATTTCCTCGCTAAAAACATCAACCCACTCTTTCCAACTGAAGTTTCCGGCCTGATGAAGGTAAACAATCAATGAAAAAACCTGCGCCTGCCACGGATGCTCAAAGGGGGCACTCTCAGCAGCAGGAGCTGATCCGATTTCTTTACTCATGATGCCTCCAGATAGTCGTCCCATAGGTCGATTCGCACCGTATCTTTACGCGGCGCTTCACTACCCCATAATTCGGTCGCGTCAAAACTCACGCTGTAAACGTGCTGAGGATGATCACCCTGGTCGTGTGCTGCCGTATCCGGAGTAATAAATACTCCATGGTCAATCACAATCGTACCGACCTTACCTCGAACATATCGTGGCAGACGGGTATGCCCAGCAGGATTGATATTTTTTGCTCTTACGCGGTCGCCTGGACTAAAGCTTGCAGGCAGATCAATTTCAACCCGCGCGCCCCCTCCGGTACTGACAACTGCCTGCACCATACCCTGTCGCAGTACAGGTGTTTCCGGCGGGACTGGGAGTGGCTTAACCGCACCTGAAAGCTCATTAGCGGTAATCACTCCTCTTTCAATCAAAAGCGTCTCGAAAGCATGCATCCAATGTTCGTAGTAGCTCTCTTCGAGATAGTGTACTGGGGGCATGCGTTCAATGGCGTGCCGGAACATATCAACATTGAAATGACCACCAACAAACAAAGAGGCAAAAAGCGAAAAGGTGCGCCGCTCCCATTCATGATGGAAGGGAGGTTCATTTTCTTCAGTAATGACGGCGCCCATACCATGCATACCGCCCATGTCATGTATCCCGTTCATCGGATTCTCCATAAGAAAGTTGAAAGAAATGCTCTATGTTGCTAATCGCCCGGCTGAAGTGCCACGCCCGTACCAATCATTGCATCACGGGTTACCAACGCGACAAGTTGCTCTTCACTCCATCCCTCAGTGCCAGCTGGCCTTTCTGGCAGAACCAGATAACGCAACTCAGCGCTGCTGTCCCACACCCGAATTTCTCTGTCCTCACTGATGTTAAGACCAAATTCAGCCAGCACGCTTCGCGGTTCAAGGACAATTCGCGATCTGTAGGGTGCTGATTTGTACCAAGCGGGCGGAAGACCGAGTGTTGGCCAAGGGTAGCAGGAGCAAAGTGTGCAAACCGTCACGTTGTGAACCTCAGGGGTATTTTCAACAACCATCATGTCTTCCCCCTGCACGCCTGAAAAACCTAGTTCAGCAATTGCACCGGTACCATCTGTAAGAAGACGGGCTTTGTAATCAAGATCGCTCCAGGCTTTTGCCACAACAAGTGCACCGTTCCGAGGGCCAATTCGATGTTCATAGGTGTCAATAAGCTCATCTAGCGCAGCTGGATCTATCAGTCCCTTTTCCGTTAACAGGGACTCGAGTGCTTTAACACGAAGCGCAATTTCCTCAGGTGGTTCGGTATGGTCGTGGTCGTGGTTGTGTGCCATGATATTTCTCCATAAATTTAATGTTACTGCCGGGATTTAAGTCCGCCGGTATAACTCTGAACCTATCGATGAATAGCAGTTACATTTCCTGCCAGTTACCGCTTGCTTCAAACGCGGCGGCGGCCTGATAGATAGTGCTTTCAGCGTAGTGCCGCCCAATCAGCATCATGCCTACCGGTAATCCGTCAACCAACCCACAGGGCACCGACATTGCTGGATGGCCCGTCACGTCCAGCGCGGCCGTGTTACCAATCATTTCGAATGCTTTGGAGATATATTCCGTAAGTGAGCAGTTCGGTTGTGGCAGTGGCGGAGCCGTCACCGGAACGGTCGGCATGACCAGTAAATCGAAATCATCGAACGCGCGGTCATAGTCTGCACGTGCTCGGCGGGCCAGATTCTGTGCCTTCGCGTAATAACGGCCGTTATAATGTTTCAGGCCAAACTGGCCTATGAGCATGCAGATTTTGAGAGAAGGAGAAAGCGTGTCAGCGCTGTCACGCCATCCCGCATGTTTGTCCAGCAGAGGGACATCGTAGAGCCCTTCCCAGTTAAACCCCATTCCGTTGCCATGCATCATCTGCATAGTGAGTCCTTCGCAACCAATCGGCGACCACAGTGCGGCGGCAAGCTGGTGACCGGGCACAGAGACTTCCCCGACGAGCGCTCCCAGACTTTCCAGCCGTGCAATAGCATTACGGACCTTTTCTGCAAGCTGAGGCTGGAGATTAGGCAACTGGAACCCTTCCGTTACCACACCGATTTTCAGCCCGCGGACCCCTTTATCGAGCTCAGCGATATAGCTTCCGCCCCGGGAGATGTACTGCCTTGGATCAAGACCGTCAGGTCCGGCCATCACCTCCAACATCAGTGCATTGTCCTTCACATTAGCGGTAATGGGCCCGGCATGATCGATGGTGGCTTCAATCGGCATAATGCCAGTGTAGGGGACGAGTCCGTGGGTGGGTTTCATGCCATATGTGCCACAAAATGCAGATGGAATACGAATCGAGCCCCCTTGGTCACAGCCTATCGCCATATCAACTTCCCCGGCAGCCACCAGCGCTGCACTACCCGATGAAGAACCGCCTGCGCTGTGTCCCTTGCGCCACGGATTATGTACCGGAGCAGGTTCTGAAGTATGACTTCCCCCTGAGAGGCAAAAATGTTCACAGGTGGCTTTACCCAGAATGGTGGCGCCGGCATCAAGAAGACGGGTTACAACAGTGGCATCGAAAGCTGGTACATGCCCCTCCAGTGAAGATGCACCGTTCATCATTGGGACTTCTGCCAGGGAGATATTGTCTTTAAGCACCACGGTCTTCCCGACCAGCACGCCTTGTTGTGCGCCTTGCACTTCACTTTTGTAGTACCAGGCATTCAGCGAGTTTTCTTCGCCCTCCGGGCGGTATCCTTTTTCACGCGGATATTTCACCGTGGGGACCTCATCACTCAGGCCATCAATCAAGTCGTAGGCATCGAGGTTTGGTTGCATGAGAGCAAGATATTCTGCCGCTTCGCTCTCAGAAATCTGCAAATGAAGCTCGCCTGCAAGCTGTTGCAATTGACTGATATTCGGACGTTCAATAGGCATATTTATTCCTTAGCTAAAAAAATTGACTGACTCAATCCTGACCTGAACATATCGCACCGGCACAGCGGTTACCTGTCTTAGACGGACAGATACGTTGTTAGGAAGGACAGCCTCAGAAAACGCGTGCGTAGCGAAGATTTAGCCTGAAATTTTCTTCAGCACCGTTTTCAACGCGCAGGTCCCTGCCCAGCTGTATCTGGAATTGATCACGAGGTGTGGCAAATTTTGTTGCTGTGATACGGACGTTGGTGGTTTGTGACTGGTTATTTTGCTTAACACCGTCAATCGTGGTTTCTCCCCCCCAGGTCTGACCAAAACCCAGACCCAACGCCAGTGTAGGGTCTGGCATATAGCGCCCCATAATCTGTGCTGCCCATGCATTATCCTGCTGAAGGCGAGATGTGCCGGGCCCATAATCGTTATTGTCACCGTACCAAATGGCATCACCGACCATATCCAGCGCCCACTTTTCAGTGAAATATTTCACCCAAGCCGCCTGCAGGTCGACCTTCCAGCGGTTCTCGCCCAGACTTAGTGAATCGTTATGGTCATAGCTGCCGCTGGGCACATAGAGATAAGGGGCGAAGCCAAAAATGTCCCCCCCTGCGTTGAGTTTGATTTTTAAAGGCACGGTAAGGATCAGATCACTGGTCCCACTGGCTGAGCCAAGAGAAGCCGCATCACCGCCGCCAGATATCCTCCCGAAGGGCAATAGAAACTGCGGATCCAGCGTTGCTGTCTCAGAAATTTGTACGGTATGAAGCAGACGCAACATGCCAATATCAGAAGTCAGGTTATAATCAGAACTGACTTTTTCACCACGCGAGTGCGCTGAACCGGTTGAGGCATGCTGATAATAAAGCAGCCCCACCGTTGTACCGTCGGGAAATTGGCTATAATCGCCAGGTGCGACTTCAACGGCGAGGACTGGAGCAGACCCAATCAATATGAGAGGCAGGAAAAAGCGCAATGCGTGCATGGAGTAATCCCCGGAGAAAGTTGGATGGATGAGTTATAGTCGTGTGGTTTAGCGCTGAGCATCACGTAGCATCCCGGTCATAGGATGGCAGTTGATGTACTCGAAGGTTTGAAAGCGAGCGTCTGAAACAGAAACCTCGTGGTAAAGTCGCAGTTTCTGCAAACCCGTCACCACCCGGAAAAATGTAGTGAAGATGCGAAGATGAGTGGGGTGTGATTCTGCCCAGCGCTCAAGCCGGTCAAGTGAGCGCCAGAAGCCAATATCGTAGGCAATATCCAGCAGATTTCCGTCGATATCTACGTTGCGAACGAACCGGTTGCTATAACAGCCGAGCATGTGACCTTCATCCCGAAGAAAATCCATACCAGCCTGCAAAGGAGGAAGCATCTCTGTGAAGTAAAGCTGACGTTCATCTGCATCCGCTTCCATCCAATCCTGCCCTGAACGGATTAGCGTAATGTTGTCATGCCCCTGCACTACAACTCTCCCGCCGGCATCAGGATCGCCAGAAATAATGCGCAGTTCTTCATCAGGCTGAAGCCAGTCATTCTGGGAGGCCGGAATACGGTCACGTACGGAACCCCAGTAGCCATGTTCCTGGATCTCGCCGCTAATACTGCCCATTACTGCCCCGACACCCGGCAGGTCTTCTTTAAAGGCATACAGCGTTTCAAACTGTTCAGCCCGCGGGGCTATAATTTCACGGAAGTAACCGACATTATCCAGCAGGCGCTCATCAGAAGACCACCATTGTTCGATCTCGGGCTGACGGAGCCAGCGGCAGTAATTAGCCGGATCCCGCCAGTAACCCACTACGATAAAATTACCGTAGCCCTGATTGTCGGTATGGAAAGAGATGTCATGATTGCCTGGCCCATCACTTAGGTTGAAAGTCGACACCATGTGCTGCATTGCCCGGACAGCATCTTGACGATTTTCTTCTCGAAACTGCACGCCCAGATAGGCCATAACGACCTGTGTCAGATCATCCCCAGATCGACCAGCGAACATCGGGAACGGCGGCTGATAATCGTCATGTACCCGGCGTGAAAGCGAACGGGGGCATTGCAGATGTTCATCAATGGCAGATTCCATAAAGACTCCTGGATAAATAGTTTCAGCGATGGGTTAACCCACCACTGATACTAAGGAGAAATCAGCCGGAGACCTGTTTCAACCGGACAATCGTCTGGCTTGGAAGGACACGTGTGATATTTTTTGAGTCGTTTGACTGATGATGAAATAAAACAGTGCGGCACTGCCCGTTAATAGTGCGTTTCATTCCGTTTATCGTATCTAAAGATATCCATTATTTAGGAAATCTCTCGCAAAACGCTCATGGCGCAAATATTGCTTTCAGTTTGAAATAATTCATTCTGATAAGAGGTGTTGCCGTGAACAGCCATTCCATTTCCCGGGAAATACGCTACTCCACCGAACATGTTTCAGCGCATCACCGTTTCGAGTATTGGAATGATGTTATTCTTCGTCACTGCATTCCTTCCGATGGTAAACCACTCGCTGACTGCAGGTTTGACGGTGAACTTAACGTGCGTGAAGTGGGTCTTGTAGATGTGTGTACTCTCACTTCAACACTTCACCATTGGGAGCGAAAATCACGACATCTGAGAACGGGACCGGACGATGACTTGTGGCTCGGTTATATCCAGGGTGGCTACGGGCAGCTGGAACAGGGGGGACGAAAGGCCTGCCTGGCTTCAAATGATCTTGTTCTTTATGATGCGGCGCAGACCTTTCGCTTCAGCATTGGGGGTAAAAATAACCACCTGATAAGAATCCCCCGGCACCTGCTTGCAGGAAAAGTGCCTGCGAGTGATAGCCTGACCGCAACAGTTCTTGATGATACCCGTCCGGGTATTGTTCCGCTGCGTGAGATGATTCACCAGGCAGCTCAAACACCTCTATTGGTAAGCAATCCGGATGTGGCCAGCCGCTTTTCACAAACGATGTTAGATCTACTTATGCTGAGTCTGGAGCTTCAGGATCACAACACCGTGTCTGTAGAACGCGATTTATACGCAAGAATGAGAAACTATATCAGTAGGAACCTTACTAATCTTGAACTCAGCGTGGAGAATATTGCTCTCGCTCATCATGTGTCAGTACGAACGGTGACAAGGACTTTTGCGCGTCACCAGAAAACACCAGCAGCGGTTATTTGGCAGGAACGGCTTCAGGCCAGCCGAGAAGCACTTGAAAATGGGCATGTTTGCAGCGTATCTGAGGCTGCACTTGACTACGGATTCTCTGATTTCTCACATTTCAGCCATGCATTCCGTAAAGCGTTTGGCGTTACACCAAGCTCTGTTATGAAACAGCAACGTCAGTTTTTTATTCAACCCTGACGATAAAAATACTCGCAAGAAAATAATACTGTGAAATTGAATAAGCAGAAATTTCTGCCCCTTAATATTCGGTTTAATCAAGATTACTTCTCATAGTTCTGAACCAAGTCTAAAATTGTTGCTATGAAAAGCGCTACAATAATACTTAAAAGCCGCTCCGATACCAGGGGCTCTTTTATTAGTTACTAAACACCATGAGAACTTAATCTTATACTAAAATAAATTCAGGAGTATCACTCCTACCTAGTAACTAAATTTTGATATGATATTTTCGCCTGCTATTGCAGGATTTTTTTTCTGTCTGTTGAAAATTTCAATTCTTCAGGATGTGAGCAAATATGCCATGCATTAATAAATAACCGATCCTTAGTGGTGTTTTTCATGCTTGAGGAGTCTTTATTAGCTATCACTCAATTGGTTGATAATTGACTGATAGCATATTGATTCCCTTTGGTTTTTACTCACTTTTTTCAATTTGGCAAAAACGATGATTAGATTCTCCCTACTGATGGCGTACCCGCTACCACGCAGTCCAAGCACAACGTCCCCCAAAAATCATGCACATTTCAGCATACTCTTCAATCGACACCATTTAGTCTTCTAATGTGGTTACTTTCCAACACCTAAATATAGATAGTTGACCGTTCGGGAGGCAAGAAAAGACCCACTAGGAAAAATTCACTATTCAATGAATACACATCTTGTAAGATTCATTACTCCCAGAAACGACATTTAGTCCCAGCCTAAACGATTTGCAGGCATACCTCTCCATGCCCAAGCTATTGGTAATCAATAAAAAATATCGATTTTTAACGATTGAGCCGTAAAAAAAAGGTTTTACAGTAGTTTTTGCACAAAGACTTAAATTTATATTGTGTGTTTTCATACAGTGCTTATAATTGCTTGCGTGATTATTTACCCTCATGTAGTCACATTTGGAAAACCCCTTGGTCGTATCATTAACCGCCTCTAACTTGAGGCGGATTTTTAATCTCAGTTCATCATAATTTCAACTACCAAGGGATTCGGGGCTTTGCCAAAGGATGTGATTTTCTGGGCATGGAGCGAACCTTCCTTTTCGAGAAAAATATGTTTCGTATCTGCTTACTTATTCTTTCACTTTTAGTTATTTGCTCGTCAATTTTTTGCATAGGTATGTATATGGCGTTGTTAAAAGGAGTGTAATTTGATGGTTAATAGATGATCGGATTTTTTGTGGCTCCTAACCAAAAAAATTGAATTTTGAAGGGGTTGAGAATTTTCGCATACCTGCGACGTACACGTGGAAGATTTCCATTTTAGGAAGATCTCGATTACTCCAGATGAGCATATAGTCTGGCTTATACTGCTGCAAAATAATACCCGGTATTGGGACATAACAGAACTACTGGGGCTGCTGGCAACCATAATATTATGTGGTAGAACTACGGGTATCAAAGATGCAACTGATCTGCCACGAAATGACTTAAGTTTTCATTTACTAGATATTATTTATCGCTAAATGAAGTTGGAAATAATGTTGATCTGGTCCTGAGACTAGAATCTGAGCAATTATGCTGTAGACCATTCGATTCTATTCTTCCCCCCACATTTCGCTTCATAAAGGGCGACTTCAACACGCTTGAGTAAGTTCTCAACAGTCTCGTCTTCTTTTTTGTGACCGGCTCCGATACTGACGGTGAACCGTATCTCCCCATGGATAACCAAGTCCCGCGTTCGGGATAATATTTTTTCCGCCACGACACTGGCGTCCTGTGTTGAGGGCAATTGCAAGATAACCGCAAACTCTTCGCCCCCGATTCTGGAGGCGGTGACATTGCCGTCATACAGGCTGCTCAGTAGATCTCCGAATGCCCGAAGAACTTCATCACCGATGTCATGCCCGTATTTGTCATTGATGTTTTTAAAGAAGTCGATATCGATGATAAAAACATAAATATTTGTATTGTCTAATTCCAGAAGAATATTTCTGAAATAACGTCGGTTAGGCAAATGCGTCAATTCATCACGATAAGAATCTATACTGACATCGGCATATTTATCATTCACGTACTGCACAATAAAGTAGATGCCAATCGAAACGCAGAGCATTCCTGCCAGTCTGGACACATCCTCAATATAATATCCCACCCACAGAGGTTGATGGATAAACTCATCCATCACATCAAATGCTGCTGACATTATCCAGATATAAAGGCCCAGGTTAATCCATCTTCGCAGGCTGGCTTTAACTGTCAAACGGTTAAAACTCCATAAGATAAAATTAAGTATCAACCACTGAACGGTATCCACAACCCAGCCGGAGTTCTCCATCCAGGAATGTCCGATTTCTTTTTTCGGAAAGCTGAAAAGATTAATAACCATCACCAAAAGACACAACGCCAGTGAGAATATCATTGGCGTATACAGGGTTTTTCGTGATTCATTTTTAGTAAAAAGTCCGTCTTCATATTTCACGAATGGCATATGACCCCCTGATACATATTGAAATGAAAATCATTCTCATGTAAATTTATATGTCTATATATTTCATAATTTACGCATCGCTGGTGGTTAGAACGAAATGTCATCTCCTTGTTTTGGTTCGGCTGAAAACATTGTGCTGATCTTCTCAGAACATCACAACTGGCTACAAAAAATACTCAGACGACGCCTTGGAAATGCCAGCGATGCCGCCGATCTCGCACAAGATGTTTTTCTACGGCTGCTGTTAAAACCGCGAAACTTTGACAGTCTGGCCGGCGCGCGTGCCTATCTTGGCGCTATGGCTCAGGGAATGTGTATTGATTTATGGCGTAGAAAAGAAATTGAACGCCTATGGCTTGAGACATTAAACGCTCAGCCAAAGCCTGTGGCAGTCTCGGCAGAACATTGCGCAGTCGTACTCGAAACCTTATTTCAGGTGGATACGATGCTACGTGCGCTGCCAGTTAAAGTCCGAACAGCATTCGTGATGTCGCAAATCCGCGGGCTGACTTACCCGGAGATTGCCGTCGAACTCTGCGTATCAGTGCGCATGGTGAAGAAGTATATGGCTCAAGCCATGCTGCACTGTCTGGTCTTAGAAGTTGAGCATTTCGGCGCGATATAGGTGAACTGAGCAAAGCAACATGACGAATAAACCCGGTTTTATCGCGCTTCAACAGGCTGCAAAATGGTACGCCGAGCTACAAGATATCCCCGCATCGCAAGCCAGCCCCAATGCATTCCAGCACTGGCTGAATGAAAATTCAGAAAACCGGCTTGCTTGGCAGTATGTGCTAAAAATTAGTCAGCGTTTTACGCCACTGTGCGAGAGCGATGCCCGCAAAACAGCGGCCCTGACAGCATTAACTCATGCTCAACATAATGCCGGGCGCCGTCAGGTGCTGAAAATGGCAGCATGGATTTCGGTCGGTTCGCTGATCGGCTGGAGCACATGGCGTCATACCCCATTGCGTAATCAGGTACTGGCATGGCGTGCTGATTATCACGGCCCGCACGGCGCAATCACGCAGTTCACGCTAAATGACGGTTCCCGCATCTGGCTCGATACGGACAGTGCGCTGAACGTCAACTATTCCACGAAACAGCGGGCGTTACAGTTACTTAAAGGCCGCGTCATGATTGAAACCGCAGCCGATCCCCAGCGTTCGCTGACGGTGACTACGGCTCAAGGAAAAATGCGCGCACTCGGCACACGATTTAGCGTGCATATGCTCAACGAAGGCACGGTGCTGCACGTCTATCAGGGCGCAGTGGAAGTCTCACCGGCCGCCACCGCCGATAAGCTGATTATCACAGCAGGTCATGGGGTGACTTTCCGGCAGGATGCGTTTGAACCTGTCACGGCGCTGAGCAAGCCTGAACCAGTATGGCCACGTGGACTTTTGCAGGCCGAAAATATTCCGCTTAGAGAATTCATCACACGCCTCTCTGCGTATAGAAACGGTTATCTGGGATGTGATCCCGCCGTAGAGGCGCTGGCCGTTACCGGTACGTTCCCGTTACATGACACTGATATGGCGCTGGAGATGCTGACCCACATACTCCCTGTACAAATTCACCGCCGTTTTTCGTGGTGGCTGACTGTTGCACCACGCGGCGTATAAATGATCACCAAAAATAAATTCACCTCTCCGATTCCCCATTTCGTTTCCTCATCCGATTAACCCTGTGCAGCACTTCTACTTTTGGGAATTTTCAGGGGGATCTATGTCACCATCATCACAAAATGACCTGCCACGCGCCTTGCGCAGCAAACCACTTGCCACATTTATGCACATGATGCTTTACGTGCCAGCACTTTCTTTCGCCACGTCCATGGTGACATCTGTTCATGCCGCTGAAATCACAGCGCGTCAAAATGTTTATGCCATTCCGGCGGCACCGCTTGCATCTCAGCTCAATCAGTTTGCCGCACAGTCCGGTATATATCTGGCGAGCGATGCCACCTTAACTAATGGGTTATCTGGGACAGCGCTCAACGGCACTTTCACCATAACAGAAGGGTTATCCCGCCTCCTGACATCCCACGGCCTTCAGGCCGATCAACAATCCAATGGCAGCTATGTACTAAATAAGATCCCTGAAGGCGAAGAACTCGTGGTAGTAGGTAAAATTGATTACGGCTCGATGACTGAAGATACACGCTCTTACACTACCCACAGCATGTCAGCCGCGACCCGTCTGAATCTTTCTCCGCGTGAAACGCCGCAGTCGGTCAGTGTTGTAACCCGTCAGCGCATGAATGATCAGAATATGACCTCCCTGGACGATGCCATGCGTCAGGTGACGGGTGTCAATGTGATTAACGAGAGTTCGTACCAGAGCCGCTACCAGTCACGTGGCTTTACGATGGACAACATTCAGGAAGATGGTATCAGTTCCTCGTTTCAAAACAGCCTCGCGGGTATGGGATACGCCGAAGCGTCAACCGAATCGCCTGATTTAGCGATTTACGACCATCTGGAAGTTTTACGCGGCGCATCCGGCCTGACTCAGGGCAGCGGTGAACCGGGCGGCACCGTCAATATGGTGCGCAAACGTCCTACATACGATTTTCGAACCTCATTGAGCGCCAGCGCAGGAAGCTGGGATAACTATCGCAGCGAAGTGGATATATCCGGCCCGCTCAATGACGATGCTTCGCTGCGGGGGCGTCTGGTTGGGGTGCTGCAAAAAAAAGACAGTTTTACTGATTACGTAAACAGTGAACGTCAGGTGCTGTTCGGGACGATGGCCTACGACCTCACGCCACAGACCACTTTGACGACAGGCATTTCGTGGCAAAAAACTGACACGGTTCCCAATCTTTATGGTGTCCCGATGTCAACGGACTATTCCAGTCTGAATCTTCCACGTTCGACGTTTCTGGGTGCCAGCTGGAATAATATCACCTTCGAGAAAACCAATGGCTTCGCCGAGCTTGAACATTATTTTGACAATGAGTGGGTTGCTAAAAGCTCGCTGAACTATACCTCCGCCAGTGCACAGGGGAAGTTCATCGGTGTTTACGGTAACGGCACGCAAGGCGTGAATGATTCTGGCGATGCAAGACTCAACAACTACCTGCAACGGCACAACCGCAGCAGCCAGTACGGTCTAAACGTCAACCTTAGCGGCCCGTTTGAGTTTTTGAAACGCGAACATGAACTGGTACTCGGCGGCGACTATCAGAAAGAGAACTTCAGCAATTTATTCGGTTCACTAAGCAACACCAGTAAGGTGAATATTTACAGCTGGGATCCGGAGAGTCTGAGTGAACCGGACTGGGATTATACGCGCCGTTATCAGTACAACGTCTATCAGCGCGGCCTGTATGCGACAACACGTCTGAGCCTCGCAAATGACTGGAAGCTGATCCTCGGCAGCCGTTACAGCGACTTCACCTACGACTCCTATTTCACTAACCTGACTACCGGCGCAATGACCGGGCACAGCAATTACAAGGTGAAAGGTAAAACTATCCCTTACGGCGGCCTGCTGTGGGATTTCGCAAAAGATTACACCTGGTATTTAAGTTACTCTGAAATCTACAAGCCTCAGAGCACGCAGGACGCCAGCGGCAACTTCCTGCCGCCGGTCACCGGCAGCAATTACGAGACCGGTGTCAAAGGAGAATTCTTCGAGGGTGCGCTGAATGCCTCTATCGCCCTCTTCCGTATCATTCAGGAAAATAATGCCATGAGCGGGGTCGGCTGCGACGACTGCTATATCGCTGATGGCAAGGTCCAAAGTCAGGGGATTGAGATGGAAGTATCCGGCCAACTGGCCGAAGGGTGGCAGGTTTATTCAGGGTATACGCTCAATAACAGTAAATATCTCGAAGCAGCCGACACGCAGAAAGGCACCAACTTCAGCAAACATACCCCACAACATCTTATCCGCGTCTACAACAGCTATCAGTTCCCGGGACGTTGGGAGAAATGGTCCGCAGGCGCAGGATTAACGGCGCAGACGTCTACCACAACTAACTACGACGTTTCGCAGGGCGGTTATACGCTTTTCAATGCCAATATCGGCTATCAATACAACAAGCAAATACGCCTGAGTCTGAATGGTAACAATCTGACGGACAAAGAGTATTACGTCGGCGTCTCCAACCGTCACCGTGGCGGTAACAATTTTTACGGAGACCCGCGTAATTTCATGCTCAACGTGAAATGGGTTTACTAAGTTGAATCTTTTTTAAGCGCGTTAGCCAGCCACGCGGGTGGCTAACGCGCTTTTCTCGGACGCTTCCGGTACAACTAACCTGACACTTAATGCGATTTTATTTATGCAAAGCTTGAAACAATTTTACCGGCTGATAGCCCCCTATTGGCTCCATCCCCGCGAGTGGTTTTCGTGGCTTTTGCTTTTGTTGCTGGTCTCTCTTACGTTAGGCGTGGTTTGGATCAGCGTGCAGTACAACAACTGGAGCCGTGCATTTTATGATGCCCTGACTGACTACTTCCAGCATGCCTCGGTGGCCGGGTTGGCACTGCCTTATGCAGGATACACGGCACTTTTTGTAGTGTTCATAATCAGTACCAACTGGCTGAAAAAATTACTGATTATCCGCTGGCGACAAAAGATGACACTGCGATTTCAGTCAGCGTGGCTTAGGCAAAATAATCATTATCGTTTAAGTCTCAACAGTGAACCCGATAATCCCGATCAGCGTATCGCCGAGGATATCCGGCTGCTGATTGAACAAAGCCTTGGACTGTTTTTGTCATTGTTAAAAAATACCACCGGTCTTTTCTCCTTTATTTTCATTTTATGGCAACTATCGGACACACTCAGCATCACCGTTCTCGGTCATACCATTACTCTCCACGGTTATTTAGTCTGGGTCGCTCTGGGGTATGCCACCATCAGCAGTGTTCTGGCGCACTGGATCGGACGGCCTTTGCATCAGCTCAATATGGATAAACAAAAAGCAGAAGCAGACTACCGTGCAGGCTTATTACGCATACGTGAAAACACCGAGCAGATTGCTTTATACCGGGGAGAGCGTGCCGAACTACGTCGAATGCATCATCACTTTTTAGCCATCGTTCACAACTGGCAGCGATTGATGAAACGCGAGTTCAGACTGGATACCTTCACGACCACCTACTTTCGCCTGAGTCTGATGATTCCAATTTTTGCTGTATTGCCGCTGTATATTGCCAAAAAAATCTCTCTCGGTGGTGTAATGCAGGCACGTGCTGCTTTCGGATATGTGCTGGATGCTTTCGGCTGGTTTATCGATTCGTACCGTCAGATTGTTACGTGGTCAGCAACGGTAGAAAGACTGTGGGTTTTCGAGCAAAACTTAAAGGAAATCCCGGCTAAAGCGATACGTTCACGGCAACCAGGACCACTGATATGCCAGGAACTGGTCGCCCGACACGCTTCGGGAACGCCACTTTTTAAACCGGTAAACCTGCGTTTACATGAAGGCGACACCCTCGCCATTACAGGCGCCAGTGGTTGTGGAAAAACCACTCTTCTCAGAACCCTGTCCGGACTTTGGCCTTACAGCAGCGGACGCTGGATTTTACCAGCCGGAAAAAATCTCTTTGTGCCACAAAAATCCTACTTGTCATACGATTCCCTGAAGCGTATTGCAAGCTATCCCGGGTTAGCGAAAATCAGTGACGAGCAGATAAAAATGAGTCTTGAGAAAGTGGGTTTAGGGCATTTTTCTTCTCAAATAAATCAAATAAAGCTCTGGCAGCGAGTGCTCTCCGGTGGAGAACAACAGCGCCTTTCTTTCGCACGTATATTGATAAACCGGCCAAAACTTATTTGCCTTGATGAATCCACAAGTCATCTGGACGATGAAACTGCGCTCCGTCTTATTAACCTTATCCGAGGTGAGTTGCCTGAAAGTATCATCCTCTTTATCAGTCACCAAAAATCCGTAACCAAATCATTTACAAAGCAATTAGAGGTTGAATTACATAAAGGAAAGTAAATGAGGTGACCTCAATCTTATGGACTCACGAAATGCCCGTTTAAGCGGGCATTTTTGATTATGTATTAATCCTGACTTTTATTTCTTTTGAGATATCAGAATTCAAAAACTTCAGCCTGCATTAAAAGATAAAGTTACTTAAATAGTCTAATTTATTGGTGCACAACGATACGGCTAGTTTTATCGATATATCCGGAACCGAAGTCACTCCGGGATATTTTAAATTAGGGTTAACTAGAGCAGATGAGCGGCACTATAGCCTGTGACTATGCGTTTTGTTAGCTGGCTTTAATCACTATCTCGTCAGCCTCTGGCCAATTAACAGCTGGGAACGCATTAAGTGCCGGGGAAGCAAATAGTTCTCCCTGAAAATTAGAGATACCTGCTGCATCGAGCCACATCCATTCCTCAGGTTTTATTATTCCTGTCGCGATCACAGAAATTTCCAACGAAGAACAAAATTTGATTATAGCCTGTACGATGGCTTGCTTTGGACCACTCTTATGAACGTCACGGATAATACCCTGATCGACCATGATCTTCTCAGGTTGGAACCTTGTTAGCAGTAAAAGTCCTGCGGACCCCGAACCAAAATCATCAATGGCCAAACGCATCCCAGAAGCCTTCAGCTGTTTAAGTACTTCAGCCAAGTTGTCATCTCGTGTTTTTTCACTATTTTCCGTAATTGCAATGACGATTTGTTCGGCAACCAATCCTTGTTTTTCAATTTCTCCAAGCAAGGCTGTAATCGCATCAGGCACAGTTATCAGTGTCATTGGAAGAAATTTTAGTGTCAGAGTCTTATCACCAATACCCAATTTCTTTGCCACACTGATGGCGAGCTTCTGTGCTTCGAGGTCTGCCTCATAAATGTTCTTATGCGTTACTTTGGAATAATAACTGATAGCAGACGCGCCGGCGGGCCCGCAAAGTGCACTTTCATAGGAAAGAATCTCTAAGCTAAGCGGATCAATAATTGGCTGAAAAGTAAACCCAATGTCCTTCAAATCAGGCAAACTGACAACTTCAGGTGTTTTACAGATACCATCAGCTTGAAAAGACCAAACCTCGGCTTGAGGAATATCCAGATAATTATCCCTTTCCCTAGCTTGCACGAAAGTGCATAAAAACTGCAATGCTCGGTCATCATAGGTGAGACGATACTTCGAGGTTCCTTTATCCAGAACTGCCTGGAGGACAAAATCTTCCGAATAACTCTGGAGATCAAAAATCTCCATTCCTACCTTGCCGAAGCGCCGTGCTGGAGCGTAATCACGCATTAATTCAACGACATTATGATGGCGTGAGTCTGCACAAATGGTTTCAAATATGCTGGATACTGCCTTTTCCGGCCCCTCAAGTAACTGAAAAAAGTGGGTCCCATCAAAAAGCAGTATCCCAGTCACCGAAGACAACTCATTTTTACTGCTTGCATGCGAAATCATGCCCTCAAGGGATGAGGGAGAGAGACCTTCACAAATACGGCTGCGATAAATCAGCGTAGACAACATAAAGTTTACCGAATACTTAAGTGATAGATTTTCAAAATAGCAGATAAATCTTGTTGAGGTAAAAATTTACAAGGGGGATAGTGTGTCGTTGTTAAGCTATAAATGCTTAACTAATACTTTAGAAACTCACCTAAAGTTATAAATGATCTAAGCTAGCCATGAATCCCAGCCAAAAAGTGTGTGCTTTGCACAGGTAAGTTGATTAAGAAACATTCAATTCAACTTTTTTGATACACCCTCCAAACCGTGAATAGGAAATGACACTTCGCGTTCGCACATGGTATTGCTACGGCTCATCTCTATCCCCATCGAAGTCAATCCTAATCATCTAAATAGAGCGAAAATAACAGTACTTTAAGATTCAAATGCGTAAGGCGAACGCCAGAGCCCTGCCCTTCCTATTGGCTTCCGAACTAGCCGCCTCTTTTATGCATTCAACTCATTTGCAGTAACTACGTAAGTTCTCTCAAATAGTTAATCACTTGAACATGCAAGTATTAAGTCTTCTTGGCGGTTTAAATTCCCTATTATCAAATAGCGCTAAAAGCTCTTTTTTGTTACCTCACGTCCACATGATGCACAGTTTAAGCTGAGAAAGTTTTCCTCAAAATCAAAAAACTCTGGTTGCTTAAGAAACTCGCATCTGCAGACATAACAACTAAAAAATTCAAGAAAATTGTCTGCATTCATTGCACACCCCTTTTTATGGTAGATTTAAGAGCAGGATAGAATTTGAATGTGTATTTCGGGGAGCAATACAATGAACAAAGATGGTCAGTCAATCTTGCTAAAAGCGACACAAGGACAGTTATGCTCTGAGGATCGCTACAAAGGTAAGCAGGTCATTTCTGTCCTCGATGTTGCCCTTGATGTGATAAATGATTTAGAACAAGAAATAAATAGGTTGAACGCTATAATCCGACAGATTGAAGGCAAAAACTAACCTACTCCCCATCAAAAAACACGCCAAGTATGGGCATAACTTAGAGTGTATAGAACAGCATTTAATGGCAAAACTCAAATACCGTAACAGTCAGTTTTATGTATTACGAATCCCTGATATGGTTAAGATGTTGTGATGAATCCCACCTATGCGGTAGGGCATAAACAGCTAATTTCTTTCAGTTGTGCGGAAATGCGAACCATGGTTAGCTGGCCGACGGTTCACCGGGAGGCACCCGGCATCGCAACACAAAGCTTGTGGGTTTACCACGATTTATCTTTGAGTTACGAAAAGCTCTCTGCCATTTCACTAATTAAGCGTCTCGCAAATCCTAGCTAAGGTCATCGACCTCTTTTACATACATTACCGTCATTTGAATGCATTGATGATTTTCGTCTGATGAGCGAGTAATTTGGCTACGCCTATAATCTTCTGTGGCAACTGCTTTGATGCTCTTTCTACTCTACTTGCGGGTATTGATAGATCTTAGATCTGAATTAGGAGAAATAATGATTTTTGCCGCGTAGTTTTTATGATGGTGTACGCCACGACTGATGAACCGGATGATAGTTCATGCATTCAAAATGCGGAAAAGCAGTGCCCTATTTTTGTAATAACTGCTGGTGGTTAAAGTTTCAAATAGAGGAAGACAATTTCTAAGCCACAAGGGTAAACCGGCTAAACAGTTTTAGCTGAGTTTGTGCTGGGCAACCTAGAGAGAGTCATACCCTTCTCTCGAAGCTGCATCAGGAACTTACCCATTTACCCGAAAACGTCATGCAGTAAATTTTCTTACAAAGAACCCGTGTTAATGACGGGCTAAGTATCAAAGCTATCAATATTGCTCAATTTGGAAGGTAGTCACTCCGTCCACTTCAAAGATAAGCCAATACTCAGCGATTCACCACTTGACAGATAAAAAAAGAGCCCGTTGTTTAGGCGGGCTATATTCAAGGATTAGAATGCTAGTAGTCTTGGCAGACCTGCTGATCTTTTGTCAGCTGAACAAAGCATAGTTGGTATACTGATAGAGATTATTAATTTTTCTAAAGTAAAAATCCTAGGACAACTTTTCAGTTACATTAAGATGACTTTTTCCAGATCATCGGGAGGTTCTCATGGATATTCCAAATCCAGTCTTTGAGGAAGCATGTAGGCTAATTGGGGAGTGCTGCGTAATGCTTGCGCAGAATGGGGAAGAAATCAGCCGTAACCGGATAGCATTAAGACTTGAACGAGTTCAAGAGTCGGCGATAACGATAACCGGTAGGCCGAATGATGCGCTGTGTCAGGCTATAGACAGACTTAAAGGTCTTTAACTGCCCTAAGTGGGATAGTCTTATTGCCAATATATAGAAGCGGCGTAGCACTACGGTATTCTGATAGTTGTAAAGAAAATCCTGGGCCCGATTAGAGAATATTTGTGTACTTTTTCTCCATCAACTAGAACCAAGCTTACCCTTTATGAGCATTCACTCAGTAACAGGAACTACATGAAACGTGATCTCCCCCCTACAGCCACATTGCGCACTTTCGAGGTCGCTACCCGGCACATCACGTTTACGTCAGCCGCAGAGGAGTTATTCATTACGCAAAGTGCTGTCAGCCATCAGCTCAAAAATCTCGAGGAAATCTGGGGGCTGCAACTCTTTCAGCGAGGTAAAACTTTGCGCCTTACGCCTGCTGGCGCAGCCCTTGCCCCTTTGGTACGCGAATTCTTCAGTAAACTCGAAACCACACTTGTCGACCTGCGTGAACAAAATGGGCGTGTACGTTTGCGCGTCAGCACCACCTATTCTTTTGCGCTTAAGTGGCTGTTACCCCGCTTGCCTGACCTGGCTCTCCTACATCCGGAAATTCTGGTTACAATCGAAAACACCGATAACGCTATTAGATTCGCGAGCGGAGATGCCGATTTGGCAATCCGTTTTGGGAACGGTAATTATCCTGCGCTACATTCAGAGTTTATGTTCCGTGAACAGCTCTTTCCGGTGGCAAGCCCTTCCCTTTTACAGCGTTTTGGTATTCCAAATGTCCCTGGCGAATTGTTACGTTACCCGCTCCTTACTCGTGACGGTGCTGACCTGGTACCAAAATGGGACACATGGTTCAAGAAAGTGGGCATCAATACGGATGTACTCCACGAGAATGTGCGCTTCGCTGACACCAATATGACTATTGAAGCAGCCTTACTAGGCCAGGGCATTGCATTGGCGAGAAGCGGGCACGTTGAAAAAGAAATCCGTGAAGGAAGCTTGGTCCGATTATTTGACGTAATATTCCCCTCACCTGTTGCTTACTACTTGGTCTGTCCGGAAGGCACAGAAACTCAGCCGCATATACTTAAATTCCGCAACTGGCTTCTCGCTCAGTCACAGCAAGCTCAGCTTAGCTACAGTTAATGTATGAGCGTTTACTCATTCTTCAATGACAACAATTCACTTCAAATCGGGGCAGATGCTGTTTAGCATCAAGACATGCCCACTCATATTATTTTACTGACGTTGTTCGCCGCCCTCCTGCACGCGAGTTGGAATGCCTTACTCCGCGGCGGTTCTGACCGGTTGTGGTCGATGACCATAATGTGTGTAGCGATCGCGTGTAGCTGCGTCATTATCGCCCCATTCCTTCCGCTGCCCACCGGCGAGAGCGTTAAATATGCGGTGTTATCGGCTTTGCTGCATGTCGGCTACAACCTGTGTTTAGTTCGCAGTTATCAAAGCGGAGATCTCGGGAAAACCTACCCAATTGCACGGGGTTCTTCGCCCCTGATGGTGACCTTTGGAGCAGCAATTTTTGCAGGGGAAAAAATTGTCTCAACTATGTTTGTCGGTATCGGGCTGATCTCGAGTGGGATTATGTTACTTGCTATAAGAAGTCCTAAAGTGCCGGTGCGAGACCTCAAATTTCCCCTCGCTACCGGGGCGTTTATCGCCGCCTATAGCGTTGTGGATGGGTTAGGTGTGCGCGTCTCAGGCAATTCTTTCTCTTATACCGTGTGGATGAGCATGTTGTGGGGTGCGCTGATGCCTGTGTTCTTTATCATCCTGCGCGACACAAAAAGTTTACTGCGCTGGCGTCCTGGTTTATTTGGTGCGGCAGTTGGTGGGCTTGTATCGTTATTGGCTTACGGCCTCATCATTTATGCCATGATGGCCGCACCTATGGGGGGCGTGTCAGCTCTACGCGAAACAAGCGTACTTTTTGCTGTTGTTCTGGGGTATCTGTTTTTGGGGGAAAAGCTAACGTTGAGAAAAATGCTGGCGTGTACGGTGATCGTAATCGGAACGTTTATGATGGGTTAAAATCAGGAGAAATCGATATGTCTGGCCTTCCAACCATTGCTCTTATTGGACCCGGCGCGATTGGTACTACAGTTGCTGCATTGCTTCATGAAGTTGACCGCACACCAATGCTTTGCGGACGTACCGCGCATCCACAATTAGTTTTGCATCACGATGAGGGGAAAATAATCGTGCCAGGCCCGGTGTTGAACAATCCTTCAATTGTCAGGCATCCGATGGACCTGGTCTTTGTTGCGGTAAAAACTACCCAGGTGGCTGATAGCGCTGGTTGGCTGGCCGCGTTGTGTGATGAAAACACTGTAATATGTGCCCTGCAAAACGGCGTGGAGCAGAAAACCCTTCTGGAGCCCTTCGTTAACGGGGCAACAGTGCTCCCATCTGTTGTGTGGTTTCCAGCACAGCGTGAATCCGATACTTCTGTCCGACTTCGCGCAAAACCCCGACTAACCCTACCGGATGTGCCACTTGCACAACTTGTCACTGACGCGCTCAGCGGCACGCGTTGCACGGTTGAGTTGTCATCTGATTTTGTCTCGCTTGCATGGCGTAAGCTACTGCAGAATGCAGTTGCGGGCCTGATGGTGCTTACAAATCGCCATGCAGGAATATTCTCACGAGAAGATATTACACAATTGGCTCTAGCTTATTTACACGAATGCATGATCGTTGCACATGCACAGGGGGCAGTGCTTCAAGATAGTGTCCTGCAGGAGATTGTTAACGGTTTTCAGTGTGCGCCCGCAGATTTAGGCACCTCTATACTTGCCGACCGGAAGGCTAACCGGCCGCTTGAATGGGATATACGTAACGGTGTCATTCAGCGTTATGGCCACTCAAAGGGTATCCCAACTCCCATTAGTGACATCCTGGTACCATTATTGGCGGCGGGGAGCGAGGGACCGGGCTGACTCCAATTACCTCCAGGGAGTTAGACAAAAAAAGGCATTAATATGACCTAAATACTCAGGCTATTACGGGTTTGAATAATGTCATCACTTGTGGCTCTCGCATTGCAGAGCGATCCAAAGGCAAAAAGTATAAGAAGCGGCTAGATAGAAAGTCCGTAAGCGTATCATTCAGACCGTCGTTCATCTCGGGGTCACATTCGCTACCATGAATACTTTCGCGAACGTGGTCAATATCGCGCACAGAAACACGCCCTATATCTCGATGAGCATGCGTTTTAGTGACGCTATCACTTCCCGAGAAATCGCGGCAAAGCTGAAAATCAGCTCATCAGCCACGTATATGATCTTCACGCGCTACCTACGCACCAGTATATCATGGCCCCTATCTGAAGATTACACACCGTAAAAACTCGTAGTTGACTCTACACTTTTAACCTTGAGATGAATCTGCCTGTTAAAGAGCCCCGGCCGACTGGACAATAGAGTTCAAAATTCACATGGATGAACTCAGCTGAGCCTGCAGCCCGGCTAATGTGTCGCTGCTCTTGCATGGGAAAATAGCATTAATGTCAACCTGATTTTCAACTGACGCAACCACTCAGCACCGGCGTACTCGCCCCGGATCCTAGCCTCGGGGTTATCGCGGTAAACTTGGGATCTCTTACTTGTGCCATGAAGGCTAACAGAACGAAAACGTACACCAAGAAGGTAACATTGGGTTGTCTTAATCATCGGGGGGAGGACACTTAACATGGTAATTGTCTGTCCACTATTGGTACAAAAGGGGACAAGCGAGTAAGATCAGCTAGGAGCTGACTAGCGAATTAAACGGAAAGGCATAGGAAGTCTCGTTACTTTTTGTTCAGGCCAGCAACCTGATTCCGCTGGCCTTCTTTTGAAACTTTGTTACAGGGGAAGTGGTCAGGTCAGCGCGACCTTCACCTTTAGTCCGATAATGAGCGTGGCAAAAAACATTATGCAACCAGCGGTGATGAAAACACCTGTAACGCCGCTGATACCAAAGATTAATCCCCCCCACGCAGCACCCGCAGCAATTGAAGATTGAACTGCTGCGACTACCATACCGCCAGCGGTTTCAGCCTGATCGGGTACGGAACGCGCTACCCAGTTTGACCACGCAACGGGTACGCCACCAAATGCCATCCCCCACAGCGCGACGAGCATCATCAATCCTATTTCCTCTAGTGGCAGCAAAATCATGCTTAATGCCGCTAAACCGACAAGCGCTGGCATGAGTATCAGGGTAAGACGCAGGCTTCTCTCCATCAGCCACCCAGCCAGCAGCGTACCGATAAAATTAGCGATGCCAAATCCAAGTAGTATCAGAGACAAACGATCCACATCAAGTTTGACAATATTTTCAAGAGCCGGACGAATATAGGTAAACAGTGCATACTGACCAGTATGGGCAATTACACACCCCGTCATTCCCATCGCAATACCTGGGCGGCGGAGTAATTCCATGACAGATGCTGTTACCATCATTCTACGCGGAGCCATTCCTGGAAGGGTAAATAGCTGAAAGAGTAGAGTCAGCACGCCTACCCCGGTTGCAGCGATAAAAGCACTACGCCAGCCATAAAGCCCACCTAAATAGCTCCCCAGTGGGATCGAAACTACGGTACCGACAGCAATACCACTAAAAATAATGGAGAGCGCGCGCGGAACGCTTTTCGCAGGGACCAACCGCATAGCTACGGCAGCAGCCATACTCCAGAAGCCTCCCAGTGCGATGCCCAGCAAAATGCGCATGATTAACAGTACGGCCAGACTGGATGAAAGCGCGACAAGTAGATTGGAGGCAATCATCAGCATGGTAAAACCAAGCAAAACATTTCGGCGATCATAATTACGCGTCAGGCGGGGAACCATCAGACCAGCAAACAAGGCCACCACAGCCGTTACCGTTACAGCCTGACCAGCAAGAGCTTCTGTCACACCGAGATCGGCGGCCATGGGTGTCAACAGGCTGGCAGGAAGATACTCCGCAGTCAGTAAGCCAAACACGCCCATAGTCAGTGAAATAATGGCCATCCATGCGGATTCTTTGGGTTCCGAACTATTCAAACTAGTGGATACAACTTCAGTTGCTTCATTTCTCATAACTCACTCTTCTTGGAGAAAAAATTACAACTCCAAGTCTAGAGTCGAGTCGCTGGACGATCTATGATGCCCTATCCTGATTTTTTACCCAAAACTCCGAATATGCATGTGAATAAACATTTTGCCCTGTCATCCGAGCTTATCAGTGAATTGCTGCTGGAAATGCGCCTACGTGGCGTGCAGTATCGCCGTTTACAGACTGGCTCTGAATTCGGCATCGGTTTTAGCAACAGGCCGGGGCATGCCTATTTTCATTACATCGCTGTGGGAACTGCTCTGCTTCGCACACACGATGGTATCTTGCACGAACTGAAAGCCGGAAGCATGGTATTCATGCCGCAGGGTGAGGATCATGAGCTTGTATCGGATGTCAGCAGTTCATTTCAACATATCGACACTTTAGGCTCTGCTCCTTTAGGCGAAGCCGTCAGCGGAATCAATACGTGCCCGAGTTCGAATCCGACACCCAGCACGGTTCTGTTTTATGGCTGTATGGAGTTCGATCTCGGTGGAATGCAAGGTCTTGGTAAACTGATGCCACAAGCCATAGTGGTTGAGGCAAATGAACAGATTTATCCGGGGTTGGTCCCCATTCTGGGCGCGATGAAATTTGAAATCTGTTCCGGGCGAGCAGGCTTCGCGGGCATTCTGGCACGCCTCGCAGAAGTGGCGGCCGCTATGATTGTGCGTGGATGGATAGAAAACGGCAGCGAAAACGCCGCTGGCCTGATCGCTGCGTTACGTGATCCACGACTTGCCCGTGCTATCCTGGCCATTCATCGCGATACATGTCGGGAGTGGTCTGTTGCTGAACTTGCTGCCCAGTCACATGTGTCACGTTCTGTTTTTGCAGAACGCTTTAAATCAATCATCGGCATACCACCCCTGCGCTATGCAAGGGAGGTGCGAATGCGTATCGCAGGTCACTGGATAATTCATGATAAGATCTCAATTGACACCGTTGCTCTACGCCTCGGCTATGCCTCACAGGCTGCGTTTAGCAGAGCTTTTAAGCGCATCAATGGATATCCGCCAGGCGCTATGCGTCAGCGAAAGGCAATACACTAATTGAGTGAATGTGATTGCTGAATTAACTGTAGGAGACAGCTCTCAACATTAAATACTGAGCGCAAACGTCTTTCATCATTCAAAGTATCCCAATTTACTCAATGTCCGCTTCCTGCACGAACCAAACATGCTGAAATGAGTCTTCCGGAAAGAGCGAAGAGCAGACCTCGCATCTCAATACGATTTATTTTTACATTACCGAACAGATTTCTGAGTCAACGAAGAGCAAGCTACACTGACATATTGAAAATTCGCAAAATCTTAGTCGTTGGATTATGCTGCAGATAGTTTCTAAAGGGGTCATTATATGAGCAATAGAGTAAGTTTACATTCTGCAGTCTATCATAGACAGATCGTTGAAAATCTATTTCGATATTACGTTTACGACCTCTCTGAGTTCAGTCGAGGCCCATGTAATAACGATGGAAGTTATAGTTTTAAGTCGTCATCACTTGATACCATAGCCGTAATGACCATTGGCCGTATTTAGTTTATTGCGGTGAGGAACTCGCTGGCTTCTGTCTGGTTGGACTCTATCCCTATGATTTACAACGTTATGATATTTATCAATTTTTTATTATTCGTAAGTTCAGAGGAATGGGCGTTGCTAAAGAGGCATTTCGTCTTGCAGTATCTGATAGGCCTGGACTGTGGCAAACAAGGGTAATGCTGAAAAATACATCGGCATTGCAGTTCTGGCGTTCGGCGGTTAATTCAGTCAGCGATGGTAATTTTCAGGAGAGGATTCTGGCTGATTATGATTTAGACATGCATTTCTTTTTATATGAAATAATATAAGTGTTTTTGCAGTTAAATAAGTATAAATAAAGGAATAATCGTCACGTTTTTAAAAGAGAATTTCGCCGTTGATGAATATCATTTGATCAAAAGCACTCTTAGTCAATATTTCTCTCAATCTGACCTGCTTCTATTGATGAACGCACCGCGAATTTAATATGGTCCATTTTTCGCACAAAGCAGACAGCAGACAGCAGACAGCTGACAGCTGAGTGAATCCCGTCAGAAATGGGTGAGGAACGGAAATCAGGAATGCATACTCTCATCGATGAGTCTTGAATCCTGGGGAGCATGTCAAAACGATTGGTTGCATGTTTGTCTACGCCGACCCGACAACATGAGTGATTAAATGAATACTGAAAGTTGTTAATTGCATGGTAATTATTCTACCTATGTTTTCATTTTTTTTCACGTTTTTTTAACATCATCAATTCTTGAGGATCTTGTTAGCCGGTTAGTGCCGTTTATTTCTCAGAATATTCAATGCGATAACCTTATACGCATCTATAAATGGCGATTGGTTTAATTAATGTTTCATTCCAGTTTGTAAAATAGAGACTAGCCAAATATATAAGGATTATTCTTCACATGAAAACATCAATAATTACCACCACTATTTTAATTGGTTCTTTGTTAAGCGGTTGCGCTGTGCAAAATGATAAAACACAGTTTCAAGGCTTGGGCTTGACATATCAATCCGATGTCAAAAAGCTAGAAAATGGTGACTATCTAACTGAAGTAGAGGCAGCGCCTGCTGCAGGCCGCATACAAGGTGCTATTGGGACTGCAACTAAAAAGGCTTCTGATTTTTGTAGGGTACAAAACAAATCTATGAAAGAAGTTAAAACTGAAATTGATACACACTTACTTGTTAATGGCGTTGCTCGCCTGACGTTCAAATGCATTTAAATATTCCTATTTATAAAGCTGAGAGCTGTTATTAAACAGGCTCTCTATGGGCATATTATTATTGTGACTAAGTGGTAATGTAATTATTCGCTACAAACGGGCTATTCGCTTTTAGAGATTTTCTGATATTTTATCCCTTCCCAATATCGGTGTCAGGATAAATCAGAGATCCGGGCCTGTTGATTCCTTCCCTGTTTATAACTAATTAGTGTTCCGATAGATCGTATCGTTCAGCCTTATCTGAAGTTAGCTGTTTACTATGAACAAAAACGATGAGTAGGAATTTTAATACATGCCTGAGCCGTTAACACAATGTCTGCGGTATCTCATCGGCGCCAAGAGCGAAGAGCGGACATTAAAATTCTCCGCAGATTAATAATTCTTAGTCACCCCAGCTTACCAAAACAACGACAAGGCTAGTTCCAGACGATAAGTGTAGGTGTTGTGACTCTTGAACAGCTCAATGTTGCTATGACAATGACGCCATAACAGCTGTAATGCCATATAACCCGATACCATACGAAAGGTGCGTAATCAGGCTTAAAAGACGCGCCACCCATGGGCGAGGTGTACGTGAGGCAGCGATACCAAAGCCAAACGCGGGTTGCAAAATTAAGAACGGAGCAATCAAAGTTAACAAACCTGTTAACATGCCCATGAAGAGCGAGGGGTCAATGAGCCAGCCTCTTCCGTAAAGCAAAAGTGGTATAACCGCAAAAAGTATTCCGATTAGATAATGGAATACCCAGCCAGTAAGATTCTCCCCTGGTATCCGTGATGCTGAAAGAATGGTGTGATGCCTGAATTTTCCTTGTGGAAGCAATAAAATCCAGCGACCTACCAGCGCATAATCTAATGGTGGAATTTTTAAAATAAGCTTTTGACATAACGACCACCAATCCATGACCAGTGTTGCTCCAATGCCCGCTATGACGGTTTTGAAAAAAATGATGATATCCAAAGCGTACTCCTTCTTATTAATGACATAATAATCATTGTGCAACTTAAAGTGAGGTTTAAGTCAACAATGAAAGAACTGGATATCAGGGAAATCGCAGACCGTACCGGAGTTACCCCGTCTGCATTGCGATATTACGAAAAGAAAGGTCTAATCAAACCTGTTGGCCGTAATGGCCTCAGAAGGCAGTACAATGAAAACGTTATCAATAAACTACAATTGATCGCGCTTGGGCAGGCAGCAGGGTTTTCTCTTAATGAAATAGCGACGATGTTTAGTCCAGAGAACAAACTCGCATTAAACCGCGTACAGCTTCTTCAACGAGCAAAGGACATCGACGGCACTATCCGCAAACTCCAGTTGTTAAGCCGGGGACTGAAACATGTAGCATGTTGTACGAAGACTGAGCATTCCGAATGTGAGGAATTCAAAAGAATTGTCTCAAGAGGGCTGCGACTCGTCAGGTAAATTATTCTAAGGTCCCGTGTTATGAGCTATATCCGCTTCTGGCACAAATCGGACCTGTGCAAAGTTCGTTAGGTTCGCTGTGAGCGAACAGCGGACGTAGAATTATAACACTTGGAAATCATCCGTTTTTTCATATAATCCATTTAATATCATGAATCAGATTGGTGTGTTATGAAGTTATTTTCAACAGAAAGAACGGATGTATACCTGCTTACTGAAGATTTATCGGAAAAATTACAGCAGTACTTGATTACAAATAGAAGTAATTTTGCGCCTTTTGAACCATTGCGTGATGACCAATATTTCACTTTGAACAATATTTCTGAAAGAATTAAACAATCAGTAAATGAATTCAACGAAAGAAAAAATTTACTGATGGTTTTCACTATAAAAGAAGAAAGGGAAATAGTCGGTAGCATAAATTTCACCAACTTTGTTTATGGTGTTTTTCAGGCCTGTCATTTGGGGTTTTCAATCGATCATGATCATCAGGGGAAAGGGCTCATGCATGAGACTCTCGAGATGGCGATAGATTATCTACATGAAAAATATGAACTACATCGCGTAATGGCAAACCACCTTCCTGACAACTACAGAAGCAGCAAAACGCTTCAAAGCCTAGGGTTTATGAAAGAGGGATATGCAAAATCTTATCTAAAAATAAATGGGGTTTGGAAGGATCATGTACTCAACTCCCTAATTCTTTCAGAATAAAGTGACTATTATAATCCTCAGTAAAGAGGGGGCTACAATATCTTCAGCCTAACATTGACATGAAATCACTGAAAGCTTTAGGGCAGCTATGAGCGAAGAGCGGAAGTTGGTCTTTCATATATGTACGATTTACCCGCTGGCCTGCTCTGACATATGTATTATGGATTCAGGGGATCATTAGCATGATCGGAGATTGCATATGCTTATATATAACGTTTTTGGACGGCATATTGGCGTTCAACGTAAGAATGAACGGTGGCTTGTATTTCGTGCTGATCTGACGGAAAGAAAGTTTTCTCGACTCTATGAAATCGTTATTCCAGATGATATGACAGAAGGCGAGATTGCCAGCTGGCTGGGTGACATTTTCCATGAAGCCGCAACCGAGCGTCATCCAAATGTGGAACGCATCGGATAAGAATTCAATGGAGAGCATTACATTGAGCCCGCGCCAGGCACTGAGCTGACGGTGACGCTGAAGGTCAGCTTTGAGCGAACAACGGACATTCCTGTTACCCCTTTGTGTGAGTTAAAGGGGAGCAGGTCAGCGTTTAAAGCCTAACTTCGTGCCTCTGGTGGCGAGGAAGTTATTTGACGCACTCATGCAGAGCTGAAATCCTAAATTATCATTTAATAATGACGGAGAACTGCCGATAATATTCAAATATCACGCAGGGAACAGGTACGCTTAAACATAACTGCATCCAAATTTAAGGAAGAGAAATGACATCGCTTATAGTGACTCAAAAATTTCACTCCGTAGGGAATGGCACTTTTAAATCAGGTCGTGTTGTACGCCAGGATACAAGAGAGGCTTTCCTATGGGTTTATGATTGTGGCTCCACAAGCATGACTACGCTAAACCGCGTATTAGGGGCAATAACCCGGTGCGGATGGCCAGAATCCATTGATATGCTAGTGCTATCGCATTTCGATAATGATCACGTTAACGGCGTCGAAGAGATTCTGAGATACTGTCGCGTTAAAACGCTTGTCCTCCCATTTTCAGAATGGGCGCAGACCGTGCGCGAAATTTCGGTTATGGGCAAAAAGGGTACTTCACCGTCAACAGCGCTCATGCAACTCAATCCAGTTAAATGGCTGGCATCAAGAAATTGATCCCTTCCCAATATTGATGCCAGGATAAATCAGAGATCCGGGTCTGTTTGCAGGCTTCGGACAAATTCTTCCGGAGTCTGGTTATTTAATGAGGAATGTGGCCGGTACTGGTTATATTCCTGCCGCCAGTGCTCGATCTTCTCCTGAGCATCTTCCAGTGACAGGAACCAGTGCACATTCAAACACTCATCGCGCAGGCTCCCGTTGAATGACTCGACCAGAGCATTATCTGTCGGTCTGCCGGGCCGTGAGAAGTCCATTGTCACCTTATTTTCGTATGCCCATCGGTCAAGCGCTTTAGAGATAAATTCGCTGCCATTATCCGTCTGCAACCGGTGTGGTATACGGTGCTGCATTTGTTTCAGGCGCTCCATAACAGCCACCACATCCTCTCCGCGCAGCCCCTGACCAACTTCGATCGCCAGGCATTCACGACTAAAATTATCCACTACAGTTAGGGCACGTATCCGACGCCCGTTGAACAGATTATCAGCAACAAAATCCATGCTCCAGCACTGATCTAATGCGGTCACTTCTGGACGGGCGTGTCGGTGCCTGGCTGTAACATGCCTGAGTGGGCGTTTTGCTCGCAGATTCAGTCCTTCCTGACAGTAAATTCGGTGGGTTTTCTTGTGGTTGACTAACCAGCCTTCCCTGCGCAAAAGAATATGAATGCGCGGGCAACCATAGCGGATCCGTGTCTCCGCAATTTCTCTTATCCGGTGAGTCAGGGCCCTGTCATCACGACAACTGCGATAGAGGTATACCGTGCGACTCTGCATCATTAAACGGCAACCACGACGCAGCCCGATACGATAGGCGTCCAGCAGGTAAGTCACCGCTTCACGCTTCTGAATGGGCCTCAGAACTTTTTTCGAATGACATCCTGGAGCATTTCCTTATCCAGACTGAGGTCCGCCACCAGACGCTTAAACCGTTGGTTTTCGTCCTCAAGCTGCCGCAAACGGCGCAGTTCTGTTATGGCCATCCCGCTAAATTTTTTCTTCCAGTTATAAAAAGTGGCTTCAGAAATACCCATCTTTCTGCATTCTTCCTCCACCCGAGTGCCGGTTTCGGCCTGTTTAAGGGCAAATGCTATCTGTTTTTCGGTATAACGGGTCTTTTTCATGGTTGATATGCCTCTCAGTGAGAGGAAAGAAAGACCGGATACTTCAGTTTAGACTGGCTCTGTTTTCAGGGAGAAGATCACTGTTTTCAGGGAGGAGATCAATCTGTTCCATTTTCGCAAAGCGATTGAACCGCTTATTTCTTCCTATAACTCGACTCCCCCCTACTGGCAACATCCGTTGGCTTTGTCGCTCCCGGAGGCTAAAAATGTGTGATTGGGGGTTCGAACCTAAGATGTGGCAATGCGAGGGTTGCATTAAAGAAGGTAAAATCATGGTGGCTACCAACCTTGCGTGGGAAATCGGAACCTTTCGGCTATATCGCTGGGTAAGTATTCAAAATACATCTCTCACGCGTTATTACGCAAAAAAGATAGTTTAAACATCATTATATCAAGCCGACTTGACGGCCTTTCTACTGCCGTTACTTTGATTGCGAGGTTAAGACCATAGCCATGATAAGGGACTTGGGGAAGATTTGTCAGTTTGATCCCATCGCAGAGTTAAAGCTCACAGAAATGATAGCCATCATCAAAACTCCATCAGTTTTGTCGCAAGCCATTGCGGTGAAGAAGTTTCAAGTTTGTTATTAGTTACAAGATGTTATTGAGTAAATCAAAGCCGTAGAATTTGTGTTAAGTTCTCACCTCTAATGATAAGGGAGAATCATATGGCTTCACTTTTTAATACTACTAATAAATCTGCACGGAATTACATTACTGCGTTATGGGCTGGTTTTTTAGGTGGCAATATAGCGAGTTTTGTAAAATGGGGTACAGAGAGTGTGCTTCCTCCAAGAACAGCGGATAGAGCAATCCCACCCGCCGAAATGCTTACCGATTTTGGTTTAAAAGTTAATGAAATGGTCTACACATACTCAGGCCATATTGTTAACTGGGGTGTATCAGGGGTACATCACCTCTTCTCGATCGTTTTTGCGATGTTTTATTGTCTGGTTGCTGAAGTCTTTCCTCAGATAAAGCTTTGGCAAGGGGTCGCTTTTGCCATACTCGTTACAATCTGCTTCCACGGCATTGTGTTACCACTTGGTGGGTGGGCCCCCCCGTTATGGGACTTACCACATGATGAAATAATCTCTGAAACTTTTGGCCACATAGTTTGGATGTGGACAATTGAGGTATTCAGGAGAGATATCCGCAGTCGTATGACCCAAAAAATGGATCCAGAATTCCAATAATTATTATCTATTCCAGCAGAAAATTAAAAAGGCCACCTACTGGTGGCCTATTTATTTCCTGAATATAGCACCCAGGTATGTCGATGCCTGAAGGTCACGCGCAGTGTATTTTACGCTCGGAGCAGGAGGGCAGCACTTAGAGAAAATGTTCTGATGGACTATTCATTTTCATGGAAAAGTCTCCGAACCACCGAACTCCAGATAGATTTTCGCCAGGTTCTGGAACTGATTAAAGCGGTTTTCATCCAGTGATAGTTCTGCCTGGCGGCGCTTCTCCTGAGCATCAAGCCAGAATGAGACAGGCACAGCGCCCTGGCGATATCGCACTTCATTCAGTCGCTCAGATTCCATTGCCAGCTCAAGTCCTTCATGCAGTCTTTTTTCCTGGGCCAATAACTGATTACGAAGGGACAGCTCGTCTTCGATACTGCTCATCGCTTTATATAGCGACTGCTTAAACTCCAGTAATCGCTGTTCGTAATCGTTGCGGGCAATCTTCACTTCCATGCCCTGCTGCCTCCACTCGAGAAACGGCAGCGTCAGGTTAGCGCCAACGGAGCCAACAGGGTTTTGCAGGAAAGCCATCAGCGAACTGCTACTGGTACCGAGAGAACCGGTCAGACTGAAAGCGGGATAGAATTCTGTGCGCCTGATATCAACATTGGCCAGAGCTTCACGCACCCGCCACTCTTTTGCACTGATATCGGGTCTGTGTCTCAGCACGCTAGCCGGAATGTTCGCATTAACCGGGGGCATTGCCCCTTTTGGCAACGTCATCGGTTCAGCCACGGGACTGCCTGGTGCGGCACCCAGCAATACCGCCTGCTGATTCAACGCCTGCAAACGTTCACGACGCAGCCCGGTGAGTCTGTTTTCCTGGATCAGCAAGCTTTGCCTGGCATCAACCACATCAAGTAGTGAAGCACCACCCGCCTGATGGCGGGCATTCGCCAGGCGTAGAGTTTCTTTTGCGTAGCCGATGCTCTGCTGAAGGACGTTTATTTGTTGGTTAATAAAACCAATACGCCAGTAGTTGTCACTGGCCTCAGAGAGCAAGGTTAGCCGTGCTGAGCGCAGATCCTCTTCTGTTGCCTGACTTGCCCAAATTGCTGCATCGCGCTGACGGGCTATTTTGCCCCACAGATCCAATTCATAACTGGTATTAAGGTTGCCAGAATTGCCGTTTTCCCAGCTGTGTGAACCGTTAAGCTGTTTTCTGCTGTCTACGCCCAGCGTCCCCTTTATCCCCGGATCGTTTGTAATGCCCACTTTCTCAGCGTCAAGCCTTGCCCGGTACAGCCGTAAAGCGGCTAAAGCAACGTCATTATTGCTTGCCATAACCTGGCGTAACCAGCTATCCAGCAAGGGATCATTAAATGCTTTCCAGTCAAACGGCGCGGGCTCCCCGTCGGCATCGTCGCTGTACCAGCTGGCCGGATAATCCACGACAGGTGCGTGATAATCACTTTTCATTAAGTTTGCACAGCCTGCACTGAGCGTGGCAGCAATGCATAAAGCCAAAGGTGATAAAGTTCTCATAGGTTACTCGCTGGCCAATGAAGCGACCGGATCCATCCTTGCCGCCTTACGGGCGGGGAGATAACCGAAGATCATGCCGATTATTGTTGAACAGAGAAATGCGGCTGCAGCAGCCTGCCATGAATAGATGGCGGTAAACATTCCGCCTGCCAGTGCTGTGAACAATGCGCCTGCCGCATACGATAGCGCGATGCCTAACGCACCACCAATCAGGCACACAAGCACGGCCTCAATCATAAATTGCTGCATGATATCGCTACGACGAGCTCCAACCGCCATGCGCACGCCGATTTCATGGGTTCGTTCGGTAACAGACACCAGCATAATGTTCATCACCCCAATACTCCCGATCATGAGTGAGATGCATGCAACCATAAGAATCAAAATGCTGAAAGTCATCGAAGTACTTTCAATGGATTTTCTTATCTGTTCAAAATTATAAAGCTGGAAGTCTTTAACGCCGTGGCGCTGGGTTAGCAGTTGAGATATAGCACTGACAGCTGCCTCGTTAGCTACATTGTCTTTCAGCCTGACGCTGATGCTGGTCAGAACCGGTTTACCTGCCATTCGGTACATTACCGTACTATAGGGCATCCACACGGTAATTCGGTTTGGTGCATAGCTACGATTGCTGCTCTTAGCGATGCCCACAACGCGTGCAGGCACGGAGCCGAGAAATACAATTTGCCCCAGGGCCTTTAATCCTGCCTCATCAAATAAGGCCATGCGTGCATTTTCATCGATAATCACTTCCTGCAGTGCGTTACGATCATCCCTGAACGTTGCCCCTTGCAAAATCTCAATGCCGTTTACGCGGAAATGATCTCGGCCAACGCCATTAATTGAGGCGGTTGCGGATTTTCCGCGAAAACGAATGTTGTCTGAGGCACTGATTTCCGGGCTTACGCTGTCAATAAATCCCTGCTTCGCTAGCGCCGCAGCATCTGCAGGAACCAGCGTACGAATACTTTCGGCGCTGTCGTCGAAGAAATCCTTGCCCGGATAAATGCTCACCACGTTGGTGCCCAGATCTTTAATATTCTCCAGCGTCCGCTGCTTAGCCCCTTCACCGAGCGCTACCACTGTGACCACGGCAGCGATGCCGAAAATAATTCCGGTCATGGTTAAGGTTGTGCGTAAACGGTGCGCGTTCATCGCTTTAAGCGCCATTTCCAGAGATTCACGTATACGATCGAGAAAACTTTGCCAGCGACTTTGTTGGGTCCGGTTGGGGGGTGGCAGTATTTCCGTAGTGGTCAACCGGCTGCCGCTGTCAGAGATTATTTCACCATCACGTAGTTCAATAATTCGCTGAGCATGTTGCGCCACTTTCATATCGTGGGTCACAATCACCACGGTGTGACCCCACTGGTGAAGTTCGCTGAGGATGGCCAGCACTTCCTGCCCGGACTGCGTATCCAGCGCACCGGTCGGTTCGTCCGCAAGAATTATCTCTCCGCCGTTGATCAGCGAGCGGGCAATACTGACACGCTGTTGCTGGCCGCCGGAAAGTTCACCGGGTTTATGGTGCTCACGCCCTTCTAACCCGAGCCTGGCCAGCAATGCTGCCGCTCGCACTCGACGCTGGTCACGTCCGCTGTTGGCGTAAATGGCAGGTATCTCAACATTGCCCAGTGCGCTGAGATCAGGCATCAAATGATAGCGCTGGAAGATAAAACCGATATGCTCACGCCGTATCCTTGCTAGCTCATCCGGTGAAAGCTGGGCGGCGTTTTGCCCGCCGATGTAATAATCTCCGCTGTCGGGGACGTCAAGACAACCAATTATGTTCATCAGAGTAGATTTACCTGAACCTGAGGCGCCGATAATCGCCACCATTTCACCGGCTGCGATGGTCAGGTTCACTCCTCTCAGGACGGTAAGCGTCTGGCCGCCATTACGATAGGTACGGCTAATGCACTTAAGCTCAATGATATTACTCACAGTACGAACCCTTCCCCAGGTGATTTTTCGCCTGGTTGCGACAGCACGACATTTTCCCCGGCTTTTAAGCCATCAAGGATTTGAATATCAACGCTGTTGGTTATTCCGGTTTTTACCTGGCGCGTTTCAAGCTTGCCGTTACCTGTCAGAATCTGCACCTGCTGCTTATTCCCGTCGGCTTTTTGCACCGCCTGAATGGGCACCAAAAGCGTATTTTTACCTTCGCCAGCAAGTAGCGTGACCTGTGCAGTCATAGCAATTCGCAGCCGGTTTTCCGGGTTAGGCACGTCCAGAAGCGCGTTGTAGTAGACAGAAGCATTCGAGGTGCCGGAGCCTGATGCCGAACTGTTGCTGGCAAGAGTGTCGTCTTTCATTACGGATTCTGGCGCCAATTCAACGGTGCGCAATATCGCGTCATACTCTTTGTCCGGTTCCGAGAAAATGGTGAAGCGTGCTTTTTGACCAATGGAAATACGTGTGATATCGGCTTCAGAGATCTGCGCCTTAATGGTCATGACATCCAATCTTGCGAGCTTGATAATAGTCGGTGCGCTCTGACTGGAGTTAACCGTTTGTCCTTGCTGTGTAACAACTGCGATAACGATCCCGTCCATAGGAGCGATGACTCGTGTATAGCTCAGGTCGACCTTTTTCTTATCTACCTCTATCTGCGCTTGCACCAGTCGTGCATTTAGCGACAGTAGCTCCGCACGGGTGGTAGCCAATGTTGCTTCTGCGGACTCAAAATCTTCACGTGAGCTGGCTTCTTCGTTAAGCATCTGTCGCTGCCGTTTATAACGGAGTTCTGCCTGTTTCAATAGTGCCTGCTTAGCTTGCAGATCTGCTTTAACCACGTTGAGCGCTGCTTCTGCGTTACGTAAATCATTACGCTGCGGCACATCGTCAATGTCCGCTATTGGCTGCCCTTTAGTGACGTGATCGCCAGCCACAACTTTCAGTGATTTAACCTGGCCTGAGACCTGAGCACCAACGTTAACGCGCTCTATCGCGTCAATTCGCCCGGTAGCCAGTACTGAATTCTCGATATCCCCTACGCGTACTGGAGCTGTGACATATTCTGCGACCGGCGGGCTACGCAGGAAGAAGAGCAATGCAGTGATAAGAACAAGTAGTAGTACAACAGCAAAAATGACGACGCTACGTGAAGCGGGTTTCATTAACATTGTTCGAGTTTTCCATAACTATAAAAAGCTTGATGCCAGATACCATAATGCCATCGTCAGCCTCTACTGGAGTTAAATATTGCGTGTTTACATCATTGCGGTTATCCACTTATCTACAGGTTAGATCCAATAATAAGATCCAAGATAGATCATCTAATAGATCAAAAGAGATCCCCGATCCTCTGCAAGCCATGTCCCATAAGGGCTCAACCCACATTGTTAACCACTATAAATAGTATTCTAACCTCTATAGAGAGTAATATAACCACTGTAGACAGCATATTAACTTCGCTGGCGAGCAACTAAAAACCACTACAGTCAGTAAATTATCATTGGAGAAGTAGATAACTTTTCTCCGAGGCGACCTAGTTAAATTCATAAAAATCATAATATTTTTCCTAAACAACCTCATAATGCAGCATTAATGGTCACAGGTTAATCACAGTGTTGCTTTTCGATTGTGATCCCCAAGTGGATCCTAACACCCAAACTTAACTCCCTGTTTTTAAAGTTATCCTAAGCTTCGATCCAATAATAAGATCCTTATAGACCCTTTAAGACCCTAAGAGATCCCCGTTCTCTCGCAGGCCTTGTCCTATCTGGGCTGAACGGTGATCGTTAACCGCTATAGTCAGTAAAGCAACCACTGTAAAAAGCAAACTAACCACTATGACCTGTGGTAAAACCGCTATAGTGAGTGTTAGTATCCACTGTATTGTGTACAGCAAGTCTCTTATCCACATTCATTGTGAGAGCTGATAATGTCTGAAAATGAGCCTAAAAACATAGAGATAGCTAAAGCATTCTCTGAAACTGACAAGCGAACAGGTGAACTTGTTACTCTGGTTCCTAACAGCAATAATACTGTTCAGCCTGTTGCGTTGATGCGGTTGGGCTTATTTGTTCCTACCCTGAAGTCCACGGCACGAGGACGTAAAGGTCAGATGAACTCAATGGATGTCACCTCTGAGCTTAAGCAGCTTTCGATCGTTAAGTCTGAGGGATATGAGAACATCAAGATAACCGGTGCCCGGCTTGATATGGATAATGACTTTAAGACTTGGGTTGGGATCATACATGCCTTTGCCAAGCACAAGGTCCTGGGAGACTCTGTATACCTGCCGTTTGTAGAATTCGCTAAGCTGTGTGGGATTCCATCCGCACGCTCTTCTGCGAAGCTCAGGGCGCGTCTGGAGGCGTCTCTTGAACGTATCGCCACTAACACCCTATCGTTTTCAAACAAAGAAGGTGATTACTACGTAACTCACCTTGTTCAGTCAGCAAAATACAGCCCGAAAAAGGATGCTGTTGAGTTGCAGGCGGATCCTAAGATCTTTGAGTTGTATCAGTTCGATAAGAAAGTCCTTCTGCAGCTCCGGGCTATCAACGAGCTCTCCCGCAAGGAGTCTGCGCAGGCTCTGTATACGTTCATTGAAAGCCTTCCGACAGACCCAGCTCCAATTTCGATGTCACGCCTGCGTGCCCGCCTTAATTTGACCTCGCGAGCCATCACTCAAAACGCGACTGTACGCAAGGCCATGGAGCAGTTAAAGGCTATTGGTTATCTTGATTACACAGAGGTTAAGCGTGGCAAGGCAGTATATTTTTGTATCCACTATAGGCGGCCAAAGTTACGCCCTGCGCAAATTCCTACGGGCATAGGTGATGATGTTTATGATGTAATCGATGAAGAAAACGTCATTGATATCCCGGCAGAGAAGGTTGCTGATTCAACAGCACCTCGGGAGATGGTAATGCTGACTAAAGAAGAACTTGAGTTGTTGGAACAGATTCGCCAGACAAAGAAATAAAGTTGGTCTCTTGCTGTTAATTGGCCTAAAGCCTGCTGAAGTAATGGCAGGCTTTTTCATATCCACTATAGAAAGCTGACTAACCACTGCGGTGAGCAACCTATCCACTGTAATCAGTAAAAGCTCCCATCACGTAATATCCTATCCACTGTAGGCTGCATTCATTACTCTCTATAGTGGTTATTAAGATGATCTCCTCTAACCCCCCTAGTACTTACTAACCTGAAACACCTTATCTGGTAAGGGTCAGTGGTTACTAACTTATTGATGGATTCTTGAAGTTTCTCACTATAGTGGTTTCTACTACCCACAGTGGATATTTCAATTTTAGGTGTTTTCTTCTCTCCTTAGTGGATATTACTCTCTGCAGTGGTTGTTCCTCTCCATAGTGGTTTGAGTGTCGTTACTCGCCACAGTGGATAGTTCTCTCTATAGTGGATATGCACATTAGGCAGAGATATGCCTGGCAAAAGTTTTAGCCTGTTTTGAGACAGTGTCACTTTTGGGACCAGATAGTGAATATTTTCAGCGAACGTTCGGGAGTGAGAAGAGAAAATGAAATACCTTCTTGGTGACAGCGAACAGAGCATGCTTAAAGCAACTGACACCAACAACTCGGGTGGTTAAGGTTGTCAGTGAATCGCTTCTTTAGAATTTAACGCGCATAAGATCACTGAAACGTGTCGTGTACGCAGGGGATAACATTTGGCGTTTCATCTCCCATGACTTTTGGATGCCCTGGCCGGCGAACCATACGCGCCCTTTTCCGCTGTGATTGATCCCGTCGAGTACTGCCATAAGTTGTTCGCTGTTAGACCTTGGTTTGTTTTCATCAAACAAACCAAGCTGGGCCACACCCTGACTGTAAAAGTCACCAAGCATTACTCCACATTTTTGAAACCGGTGGCCGTCCTGCCATATGGCATCCAGGCATTGAGTGGCCGCAGCTACGATATCCCTGCTGTCCTGAGTGGGGATCTGAAGCTTTGTGCCTGCTGTTTTTCCAAAATAGACTTCGTTTACGGCAAATGGGCTTGTTTTAACAAATGCTGAGATATGTCGGCAATACTGACGTTCGCCACGGAGTTTCTCTGCTGCACGTACTGCATGACTACAGATCGCCTCCCGCATTAAATCGTATTCTGATACGCGATCACCGAATGACCTGGAGCAGACTATTTGCTGTTTTGTCGGTGCAAATTCTTCCAGCTCCAGACAGGGTTCGCCGCGCAGCTCCCGGACAGTGCGTTCCAACACAATATTAAAGTGTTTGCGGATCAGCGGTGTGGGAGCATCAGCTAGCTGCAATGCCGTTTGAATTCCCAGATCATTTAGTTTTTTAGAAATCCTCCGCCCCACTCCCCATACGTCTGCGACATCAACCAAGTTCATCAGTTTGCGCTGACGGGCAACCAATGATAAATCAACGACACCGCCTGTTTTTGTCCACTTTTTGGCGGCATGATTTGCCAGCTTTGCCAGCGTTTTCGTTGGACCGATGCCTACGCCAACGGTGAGTCCTGTCCACTTAAGAACCTTCGCCCTCACCTCCCGTCCGAAATCCTCCAGATTTTGACAGTTGCTGACGCCTTGCAGATTTATGAAAGCCTCATCAATCGAATACACTTCGACAGCTGGAGCCATTTCTTCAAGTACGGTCATTACTCTTGAGCTCATGTCTGCATAAAGGGCGTAGTTACTGCTGAAGGTAATAATGTTGTTCCGTTCGAAGAGCGCTCGCATCTTAAAAAAAGGCTCGCCCATTTTGATACCGAGTCTTTTTGCCTCTGCACTTCGGGCAATGACACAGCCATCGTTGTATCTGAAGGTGATTAACAGTTAGTTAATAGCAATCTAATGATTTTTATAAATATTTATTTACTAACTTTTTTCAATATATTTATTCTTGGTAGCATATTTAAGTGAACATGCTCTAAAGGTTCCCGCCGTCGACTCCCCATCAGTAACCCCCTGAAAGGAAAATCTACGAACGCCATAGAATCATATACTTAAATTCGTTTACATTTATTGAGAGAGGGGATACAACAGTCAACACCGTAGATAGCTCAAGGAAAGTGATATGGCCTCTGCAAGACAAGATTTTGATCGGTTTGTTAGGTGGATTTACCAATCTGAGACAATCCCATCGGATGTCCGTCGACTGGCTAGCCTGTGTCTAGCAAACTTTGATGATCTTGCAGAAACCTCCAGAAATCGCAGTCAACGTTCAATCTATCTGGTGCAGTTAATGCGTCAGCAACTCGCGCAGACCATCGAAGAAGCCCCCTCAGCAGAAGCGAATGTCGCGGAAGGTCAATGGCCATGGTCTCGTCTCCATAGCCTGACATTAGGCCCCTTCCGCGGTTTTAGAACACCGGAGCCCTTCGATCTTGATAAACAGATTACTCTGCTTTACGGTCCTAATGGGAGTGGAAAGACCAGCCTTTGCGAAGCGCTGGAATATGCCTTATTAGGTGATGTCGAGGAGGCCGGAAACAAGCGCATTGCTGCACGAACCTACCTCACTAACCTTCATGCAGGACGGTTTGCTCCACCTGTTCTTAAAGCCCTCGACAATCGAGGCCGGGAGCTTGATGTTGCTTCTAATCCAGACACATTTCGCTTTTGCTTCGTTGAAAAAAACAGAATTGATTCATTTTCACGAATAGCCGCCCGTTCCAACGCACAGCGTGCCGAGCTCATCGCCACGCTGTTTGGCATGGATCAGTTCAGCGACTTCGTTAGCCACTTTAATGAGAGCATTGATAACCAGCTCATATTGACCGCGAATAAGCAGGCCATGCTTGATACGCGCCGCACAGGACTGCTGGCAGATAGAAAGTTGGTGGAAGGCAAAGCTGAAGCTGACAGAGTATTGGCTAGCGAAGAGTTAGCTTTAGCTGAAACTTACACACCTGAAACAACCTACGCCGGCCTAAAAGTTTTGTTCGGTAGCGAAGACGCGCCAGGACGTCTGCAGCAGCTGGATACCATTCTTGAGGTCCCTCCGCCGGCCATAGTTGGTATCAGCGGCCCACTCCTTCAGGAAACCTATGACAGGGCTGAGGGACATAAAAATGAATATAACCGCATCTCTGCCGATCTTAGAGCTCAGAGCGATCAGGTATCTTACAAGGGACTTTACGAAGCCGTACTCGCCTTGAAGGAACCTGTGGGAGATCGCTGCCCGGCGTGCGATACCCCACTTGCTGGTCAGAACCATGTCGCAAACGATCCGTACGAAAAAGCCACATCAGGACTGCAACAACTTAAAGCGCTGGCTCTACTTCAGGACAGCCAAAAAGCAGCTGAGTTTGAAGTCAACCGTGTTTCCCGCGAACTCCGGCAGATCCTAAAAAAGGTTGAGCTATTCATTCGCGCTGAGTTCGTAACGCCTGTAGGAGAATTCCTGGAAACTTTATCCGAGGAGCCTGCTGGATTTTGGTGGGAAACTATTGCGCCGGACAATCCCTGGAATAACCCGCAACTGGCACAAATCATCGAAATAGCAGATCAGGTTGCTGCGCAAGATGCTGCTACAAGACAGTCCCAACAGAAGCGCCAACAATATTCTGAGGAGCGAAGCCGACTCAGGGATTTCCAGCTTCGCGTACAGACGCAGGATCAAAAGCGTCAACAACTGAAAGATAGTATTGAGGCAGCAAATGCTCGCATTCAAGCTTTCGACGAAACAAATGCCGCTTTAATTTTGGAAGTAGCACAAGAGCACTTGGACATTGTACGGGATGCGCCGCTGAAGACAACTTATGACCTTTTCCTTGAGGTAATAAGATCGTACCGCAACCAGCTACCAGGACAACTCATGGCGGGGCTTAACGAGTCGGCCGTGACGCTCTACAACTCATTTAACCGCAACGATCTTGAAACAGATAAACTTGCAGCGCTATATCTGCCGTTAACCGGCGAAGAAAAGATAGAAATTTCATTTCGGGGTGCACCTGAACGTCGGGTAGATGCGCTGCATGTTCTTAGCGAGGGGCATGTGCGCTGCCTTGGCCTCGCAATCCTGCTGGCGAAGGCAAAGAGCATTGAATGTCCATTCATTGTTTTCGATGATGCGATAAATGCAATTGACCACGACCACCGTGGTGGCATACGAGAAACAATTTTTGAAAACGACACCTTTGAAGGTACACAGCTTATTGTTACCTGTCACAGCAACGAATTTATTAAAGACATTCAGCAACATCTGCCCGTAAGAAGGCGGAATAATTACCGCGTTTACCTTCTCAGGCATCATGATGGCAATCACCAGCCTCGTGTTCGCGGTAATGTGACGAGTGCAAACTACATTGCCAAGGCAAGAGCAGCCCGCGAGGTTCTTAATGACCGGGACGCATTAGCCGCTTGCCGGCAGGCATTAGAAATGCTTTCAGAGAAGGTATGGAAATGGCTTACCAGTCATGACCAGGGTGTTCTCACATTACAAATCGCGGCTGCAGGAGCCGAACCCCAGCTTAGAATGTTGTGCGACTCGATACTGAAAAAACTCAGGAGTGCTGCAACATTCCAGCATACCAATAAAGAGCCGTTAATAGCCGCCTACGGCGTAATCCTGGGCATTCCTGAACAGAATCTGGTCTGGACATATCTGAACAAGGGAACACACGAAGAGGAAAATCGCGATGACTTTGATGCAGAGCGTGTTGAGAGTGTTATTGATACTCTTGAAGCCCTGGATTCGCTGGAGTTGCGCCCCGGAAGATAGCACTTAACTTAAGGGAAAAATAGCAGATACGAGTTCTGATGATACTGACCAAATGGGGCAGGTAATGACTGACCCTGTGACCCTGACCCATCTTACTGATTATGAATGGATCATATTCGAGGTCAGGGTCAAAAGATTGTGCCGGCTGTACTGGCCATCTATCTGATCCAATTAGCAACGGAAAGCCCTCAAATGAACGGCCAGCCAAGGTCAGGTCTTTTGTTGCAACTACAATCCTCATATCACGACTCCGACTATAAGTAATAAAATGATGTGAACAGCATAGGATTAACTAACGTTTCTCATCACTCAGATCATTATTGCTAAGCACTACCACTGGTTTTCCCTTCAGGTCAGGCCTGAATACTGTCTCACAACTTGCATAAAAGCTGTTCACATCAGCAAGGGCAAACATTACTGAAACCCGTTTATGCTAAAAGTGACTACGCCAAACACTTCTAACTCGTCGCCGCCGTCATGCAAAACGATGGGTGGAAAGTCAGGATTCATCGGAACGAGCTGTACTACGGGGTGCAAACAAAGGCGTTTTACGGTGTACTCCCCCGCCAGTGACGCAATTATGATGTCGCCGTGCTTTGCCTCAAGGCTTCTATCCACTACAAGCAGTGACCCTTCATAAATACCCGCGTCAACCATGCTCATTCCTGTGGCCATTACAAAGTAAGTAGCTGCCGGATGATTTACGCAAAGCTCATTTAGATCAATCCCTTTCTCAATATAATCTTGCGCCGGTGAAGGAAATCCAGCCTGCACTTTATCCTGAAATAAAGGAATCAAACACATCAAAGGGTCAGTTTCTGGGTAAAAGATATTCATAGTACACACTCATTAAGTACTGTTTATGCATACAGTATAATCATGGGCTCTTAAACTTGTGAAGAGCTGCGACCAAGAAAAGTCTTAGGGTGCTGATCACCAAGGAAACAAATAATTTTGATTTAGAGTCTTGCTGCTCATAGACGCCAATGTGTAAGTATCCCTGCAATGCACGGCATTCATTGTGTACGTGTGAAGTAATAAGTATTACTTCACACGTAATAATTACTCGATATTACTTCACATTTAACTTTTGTGAGTTATTATTTACGAAATACTATTTTTGATGTCACGGGTGACAAATGATCACGATTATTGGATGCAATAAAGGTGGGGCCGCGAAAACTACAACTGCAGTCAATATTGCTGTGGGTTTGGCGTTATCTGGCAAGGATGTTTGTCTGGTTGATGCTGATGTTCAGCGCTCTGCCTCCAGGTGGTATGCAGAACGCGAAGCCGCGGGACTTACCCCTTCTATCACCCTGATTGAGAAAAGAGACAATATTTCTCAAACATTGAGAAGCCTTGATGAGAAGTTTGATCATGTCATCGTGGATGTTGCCGGCCGAAACAGTCGTGAGCTGATTACCGGCGGAACGGTAGCTCATCAAATCATTGCTCCGCACCAATGTTCTCAGCTGGATCTGGATACCATGGTTGAGCTTCAGCAGCAGTTAGAAAGCATGCGGGATTTAAATCCTGAGCTGAAAGCATATTGCTATCAAAGTATGGCCACTACGAATCCGCTCCTTCAGGGAAATGAACGCCATGAGTTTCTGGAATATGTCCGAGAATTTGAAGGGCTGATCCCTTTGACCGCAACGGCATGTTACCGAAAGGTTTACCGTGATGTGATGTCTGAAGGTAAGTCTGTTCTGGAAACGTCTAATGAAAAAGCCAAGGCTGAAGTTCTGGCTCTGTTGAATGAGGTATTTTAATGGCTTTAAAGAAACCCCCTTTCACCAATCGGCGCATAGTAACTGAAGCAGAGGCCGATGCTCTGGCGAACAGACTGGCAGACCGTCCCTATGGCGATGAGAAAGTAGTTGCTGAACCTGTACCAGAAATATTGACCAGGACAACCATTTCTCTGCCTCAGAATACATTGCGTGAAATTGAAGACCTGGCGTTGCATAACAAACGCGTCGGTATTGCGCCTAAAAGCGTGAGCGCTATCATCCGCGATGCTCTGGACGCATACCTCAAGAAAGTATGATTTCATACTTATTTAGCACTGGGCTTCTTTCGAAGTCCAGCGCCCTCCCCTTCTGAAATCACTCATCATCTAATAATTCACAATTCACAATTCACAATTCACACTTCATCATTATGCTTCCCGCCTTCTTCCGTTGCGGATTTAATGAAAGAGCAAGAATGGTGCTAGGTTTCAGATAGTAAAACTGTTTGGAGCATACATAACCTCATAAGTACTTGGCGATCAGCAGATTCAATCTACAGTATTACGTAATAATTCATACTTATGAGTGCCGCGAAGGTTGATTCCGGGAGATTTGACTTAGAATATGACCTCATACCTCAGTTCAATTTGCTAAGGTCGACCAGAACGTGTTGCAGTAAACGGACCTCATAATCAGTTCGATATGCATCGCTCTCATCGATAGAATCATACTGAATAATTCATTATTCATATTTATTACTTCCTAAGTGTGAGCTATGAAAACTATACGCTTCAGCGTAGTGAGAAATGTTGATTGGCGATTTCACGAAGAAGCTTCAAGCGGCAATGAGCGGGGCCTGCTGGCAATGGCGAAATCTATACGTCGTAATACTGATGATTTAGCAAGTAGCACTTATGAAGTAATACTCGTGATAAGGTTCTTTCTCATTTCTATGGTCCTTTGGTGAGCTGAGGCACGTAACACCATTGTGAGTTATGAAGATAATTGCATAAGTACTACTTCATACTAATTTGTGGCATGCGCTCCGGATATCAGAAAAGGAGGGGTAGCAATTTCTGGCTTGAAAGCTAATCATCAGTCATCATCCTCAAGCCCACGAAGTCAGTGTTATATCGGTTGATAATAACTGCAAAATTCATACTTATGAGTTCATAATTAGCACTTGTGATATTTAGGTTGAATCTTGTTGTGGTAACCTGATGTCAGCCAATAAAGATAATGCTAGGAAATCTGCGGGCAGCGGCTGCAATTTTGGTTGAGAAAAAACTTCATCCTTGTGAAGTATGATTTCATAAGTATCAAAATTTAAGTTACTCATTGTTGCGTGAGTGATCATGCAATACATCTCACATCTCACATCTCACATCTCACATCTCACATCTCACATCTCACATCTCACATCTCACATCTCATACTTAAGGTTCCATCTTACCTGCATTCGCAATTGCCAGAGGTGGATAGCTGCTTAATAAGATGGCAGTTTGCAGATACGATAAGTGTGTTTGAGAGCAACTTTGTGCGCGGTTAGGCATTATAAGAAGAGTATCCCTGTCTAATACGGCGATTACCAGGCAGTAGGGCAGGGGGAAAGCTCAGATAAGTTTTCATCTTTTGAAACTCTATCTCATTACTTCATCTTCGCACTTCAGTGTCATGGTGGTGGTTAGGGTATTTCTATATTTTCCAATACTTCCGACCTGCCTTGTTTGTTTTATTACTTTCCTTAGCCTTTGCCTCTTTTGAATGCGTCCCCTGACGGGCTAGGCTGTCGTGAACAGAGCCAGCAGGCTGTCTCTGCCCTCCGGGCTTCCATCCCTGACGCAACACCACGCTTACAGCGGCCACGGGCCGCGCCGCTTCCACTGCCCTGCGATAAACCCGCAGGCCGTTGTCGGGCAACGGCGATTCGCTGCCGCTCACCGGCGTTGCGGTGGTATCCGCTACATCGCTCTTGGTGCCGTCTCTCCAGTTAAGTCCCTTTCGCCGGGGCTGACCAAAACACCGCCGCTGTCGCCCGTCCAGGGTAAATGTACGCCCCCAAAACTTTTCCTCGTTCCTCAGAAAACTTTCGTGTTCGCCCTGGACGTTCGCCCTCGTCGGTGTTTTTTCGCCCTTGCGGCGGAGGAACTCAACTGGAGATGTGGAAACACACAGCCAGAAATTCAGCCGGATACCACAAAACGTCAAGGTCGCGACAAAGCGAATCTAACCGAAGATATGGGCTAAAAGCCCTGAAAGATAAGGAGAGTCATCATGGCAGAACGTGGAATTAACAAAGTCATCATCGTGGGCAATCTGGGGCAGGCACCGGAGCTGCGCTACATGCCAAACGGCGGTGCGGTGGCTGGTATGACGCTGGCCACCTCTGAGCAATGGCGTGACAAGGTCACCGGCGAACAAAAAGAAAAAACCGAATGGCATCGCGTGGTGGTGTTCGGAAAGCTCGCTGAGATTGCCGGTGAATACCTGACCAAGGGCGCAAAAGTCTACATCGAAGGCCAGCTGCAGACCCGCAAATGGCAGGACGCGCAGGGCATTGACCGCTACACCACCGAAATCGTGGTGAAGGCTAACGGCACCATGCAGATGCTGGGCAGCGCAGTAGGGCAGGGTAACCGTCCGTCGGGTGACGCAGGGGGTTCACAGGCTCCGGCCAATGCCCCGTCCCATTCCGGCGAAGCCGCGGCTGACCCGAAACCGGCAAAAGCCGCGCGTGGCAAAAAAGCCACCAAAATGGCACCGGCGCAGCAACCCGCACCGCAGGGGGGAGAATTCCCGCCGGTTGATTTTGACGATGATATCCCGTTCTAGCGTGACCTTCGACATTAACCGCCCCGCATTTGCGGGGCATAACAGGGAGTACCGAATCATGGAAAACAACCATCACGTTCTGCTGCCGGACGACACATTTACCCGTAAACAGGCCGAAGCTGTCGCCGCCGCTTACGCGAATATCGCCATCGAAGACGATCAGGGCACGCATTTTAGACTTGTCATACGTGTTGACGGGCAGATGGTGTGGCGGGCGTGGAATTTTGAGCCTGAAGCAGGGGCGGGTCTTAACAGATACATCATCAGATGTGGTGTGAGAAAGCAGTAAAAGGTTGTGAGGTGCCGGACGTATGAGGCGTCCGGCAGACATAAATCAAAACTTACGAGGAATCAATTATGTCAGTTACCGAGTCTAAAGCAGTATCTAAAGCGAGTAAATCCACCCGCAGTCCTAAAAAAGCCGCCGTTACCGAGGCCGTAGAGCAGGCGCTGGCGAACGCACCGGTGGAAATGGTGCCGGTCAGTCAGCTGGTTCACATCGCGCAGAACGTGCGCAAACACAAGCCAGATCCGGAGAAGTTGCAGGAACTGGCGGCAAGCATCCTGTCCGTGGGTGTCCTGCAAAATCTGGTGGTGTGCCCGATGCCTGACGGCATGCTGGGTGTGGCTGCCGGTGGGCGCCGCCTGAGTGCATTGCATCTGCTGCTTGAGGCCGGATCGCTTACCGCTGTCTATCCGGTGCCGGTGAAAATCGTTGAGCCTGGCATGGCAATGTATGTGTCCGAAACCGAGAACAGCAAGCGTGAAAATATGCACCCCGCTGACCAGATTGCGGCCTTCGCCAAAATGAGCGAAACCGGCGACACGGCGGCGCAGATCGGCAGCGTGCTGGGGTACACCACAAAGCATGTACACAAATGCCTGCGTCTGGCAGGAATGGCTCCGGCATTGCTTGCTGAACTGGCTGAAGACAGTATCAACCTCGATCAGCTGCAGGCGCTGTCTGCCACCGAAGACCACGAACGCCAGCTGGACGTCTGGAAAAATGCTTACGGCATTTACCGCACGCCGAGAGAGCTGCGCGACGCTGCGGTAATGAAAGAAGTGGCTGCTGAAGGGAACAGTTGTCTGATGTTCGTCGGCCGTGACGCTTACGAACAGGCGGGCGGCGGGTTTACCGTCGACCTCTTTACTGACGAAGGCTTTATACGCGATACCGTTTTATTAGCCACGCTGACCCGCGAAAAACTGACCGGCATTGCGGAGTCTGTTGCGCAGGCTGAGGGCTGGTCGTGGGCTTTGGGACGCCCCGATGGCATCAGCACTTACGGGGAAGATGCGGAAAACTACCTGCTGCTCAAACAGCCTGAACCGGTGATGACCGGCGAAGAGCAAGCCCGCGTTGATGCGCTTGATAAGCAGCTGGGTGAGCTATCAGAACGCAGCGAGCAGGATCAGGCCGACTTTGAGACGATGGATTATGCCGAAGCAAAATGTCAGGCCAAAATTAAAGAAATTGAGGGGGATGCGGCGATCCGTGCGTGGTCTGATGATGTTCGCGCAAAAGCCGGTGTGGTGGTATCGCTGTCGCGCGGTGAACTGTCCGTTCGCCGTGGCGTCATGAAGCGCTGCGACCTGCCGGAGATTGTTGGTGATACTGATAAAACCGGTGTTAATCAGCATCTGAGCAGCATCCGCACGGAAGATATTGACGCCGCGCCGGAGAAAAAATCCCTGTCAGCCGTGTTGGTGAAAAGCCTCTCCAGTGAACGCACATTAGCAGTCCAGGCCGCGCTGGCAGAACAACCGCAGATGGCTTTGGTTATTTTTGTCCACGACTGCCTGAAATCCACCTTCGACCACCGGTCTTATACCCTGTCGACGCTCAAGGTGACCCTGCATGCCAAAACCGGCCTGATGCTCGACAATGCGCCGACGTCTGCCGACGGTCTGGCCATGCAGCATCTTACCGCGATGCACGAGGCGTGGCAGAAACTGCTGCCGGAAGACTGGCATAAAAGCTGGGACTGGCTGCTGACGTGGGATACGCCGCAGCTGATCGCCATCATGGGCTATTGCCTTGCAAAAACGCTCGACGGCGCATCAGAACGTCTGAGCGACAAAGGCGGCAAAGCGGGCAAAGACCTTGAACCGGTCGAAGCGCTGCTGAACTTCACGCTGCGCGACTGGTGGCAGCCGACCAAAGCCAATTTCTTTGGGCGCATCAGTAAAGAGCTGATTTCTGACAGTCTGTCACAGGCCGCTCTGGGCGGGGCGTCGCGCGATGTCCTCAAGATGAAAAAGGGCGATGCCGCCGAACGGGCTGAAGAGGACATCTCAAAGACCCGCTGGGTGCCTGACTGTCTGCTGCCGGTGACGGATACGCCAGTATTGCCGGAAAGTGACGCGGTCACGGCTGCTGACAGCGATGAGTCTACAGCCGCCACGCAGGATGCCGAAACACCTTCTGAATCCACCCATATTGCCGCCTGACAGGGAGCGCCGCTCCGCAAGGGGCGGCAGTGATGCCATGATCCAATTTGAAAAATTTACGTTTGCCGAGTTACACGCGATGTCAGGCAGTGAACTGGAACAGTACGCCGAGCGCGGGGAGGCTTTCCGCTGTGACCTGAGCCGGGGCGTCATCCATTACCTGAGTTACCCGGACAAATGGTTGTGCGACATGGAGCACGGCTGTGAGTTCGGCGCTGGTGCGCCGGTAAACATCAGGCTGACCCTGAAAGCCCGGATGAGCGTGACCCTGTGTTTCACCAGCAGCAGCGACGATGTGCCCTACTGGCAGATGTATTTACCCTTTGACGGCGGTGCGTCCGTGGCGTGGCTTTACTGCTCGGAGACGTTCGATCCTGAACACATTTTTTATACGCTGCAAAGGATTGAGGGACTGGTGTCCGCAGGGTACACCACGCCTGAACGGCTGGCTGTTGCACTGCATAAATCAGGCGGTGCAGTATGATCCCCCGTCACCTTTCCTTAGTGCCCGTGAACCCGTTTCAGGCTGCTGCGCTGCAGGCCATCATCGATGTGGAAGACGGTCGGCGTCGGCGGGGACAGTATCCTTATGCCGTGGCGTTGCTCCGGCAGCTGCGCGGTGGGGAGGCGGGACGCATCAGTGCAGCAGACGTGCGCCGTGCGGCTTCAAACTATGATCCGAAAGACCGTGCCGGTGAACCGAAAGAACGCTATCTGGCGGCGCTCGATAAACTGGTGGAAAGCCGTGGCAGCGTGTGCCCGCTGCCGCTGTCGGGCTGCGCGGTCGGACAATATTTCCCGCAAACCGGCTATCGCCTGAGTGAACGTCAGAACCGCCGCTGGGATGTCAGCTATAACCGTAGGGAAAAGCTGCAGGAAAAAGCGAGGCAGCAAAAGCGCAGGCGCTATCAGACTGCCGTGGCACAGGCAGAAATTGAACTCGCATTCGTCACGCCGACCGCACTGAGCGCATGGTACAAGCGGCAGGAAAAACGGGGCATCTACGATGACGACCTGACGGAGATGCTTCAGGGCTGGGGACGGCGGTTTACCGGCCTGCAGGGCGAGACATTTAACTCCGGTCAGCCGCTGTGGGCGATCTTCGATAAGCTGGGCGGTGAACTGACAGAACGTCCGGTAGCTCAGCAATGGCTCGATGGTCAGATGTTGCCGAACAAACTGCGCGACGTCCGGAGGTGAAATATGTGGCGTTATTCCCTGCGCTGGCGTTATCCGCATATTCCCTGTTCAGGCGAGCCGGTTCTGGTGTCGGAAGACGTCTGCGAGGGCGCGCCGGTGCCGGACAGCATACTGTCCCGCTTTATTGCCGGTGGTGATTACGCCGTCTGTTTGGATTTTCTGGCAGAACAGCCGGTCAGGCGATGGCCACCGGAACGAAAGGCGCAGGCGCGGTTGCGAAACCTGCGGCGGCGGATCCTGAAAAGTGCCCCGCTGTTTGCAGACGAGCTGATCGCCCGCGAGCTGGCATTGCGACCGGAGTATTTCAAAGGCCGTTAACCTCATCTATTGCCGTGGCGTCCTGCTGCGGCATTCTCTCATCTGACGCCCTTTATCGCAGCTTGCAGCTGCCATTGCCGCGCCGCTGGCACCGTTCCCGCCAGGGCGGAAACGCTGATGATGTCGCGTTGCTCCACAACGTGGTGTTAACAGCACCTTCTTCTTTTTCCTTTCTTTCTATTGCCCTGATTAATTCCCCAAAGTTAGCGCCAACCCCGTGCCCGCACTGTAGACGTGCCGCCTCCCTTCAAAGGGTTCGTAAACCTGCCTTGTCACCCGGTCACCGGTATTCACGGCGCATTCAGCCCGTTCATACCGGCGCTGCGGCTTCCGCGTCAGCCCTTTTTTGTTCGGCCTATGGCACGTCTGTCGTGGGGGCACGGCGCCGGCCGGTTCCGGCTCTCTATGTGAGTAACGCTATGTCCCGATACATGCAGGGTGACTGTCAGCAGGTCATGTCTCAATTTCCGTCTCGTTCCGTTGATTTCATCCTCACCGACCCTCCGTATCTTGTCGGTTTTACCGACCGTTCCGGGCGCTCCATTGCCAATGATAAGCAGGGTGACTGGTTACTTCCGGTCAGGCGCGAGATGTTCCGGGTGCTTAAAAATGACAGTCTTGCGGTCAGTTTTTACGGCTGGAACCGGGTTGGTCAGTTTATGGCCGCGTGGAAAGCCGCTGGTTTTCGCGTGGTAGGCCACATTGTTTTCACCAAAGCCTATTCGTCAAAATCGGCATTTGTGAGCTACCGGCATGAAAGCGCCTACGTGCTTGCCAAAGGCCGTCCGCCGCTGCCTGAAAACCCGTTACCGGACGTGATGCCGTGGGCGTATTCCGGCAACCGCTACCACCCGACTGAAAAGCCGGTTTCCGCGCTGCGGCCGCTGATTGAGTCCTTTACGCAGCCCGGCGACATTGTGCTCGACCCGTTCGGTGGCAGCGGTTCTACCTGCGTTGCAGCAGCGCAGTGCGGGCGCCGCTGGATTGGTATCGAACTCTTAGAGCAGTATCACGCGGCGGGGCTGCGTGGTCTGGCTGAGTTTCAGCGTCCGCATTACGCAGTGCCGGCTTCAGTCTCACAGCAATACGGGAGCATGGTATGAGCAACTATCAGAATAATATCGACCTGCGGGTGGACGTAGCGGCGCTGGCCAATGCGACCTATGAGCTGCGCGAACAGTTCCGGGCGTTTGAGAAAAAATACTTCTGGGGCAGCGAGGAGCTAACGCAACGTCTGGCCGGGCAGGTGATTAACCAGCTCAATACGCAGATGCTGGAAATCTACAAGCAGGTTAACGAACTCGACCACGCCTTTAAAGACTGACCGTTGTAAGCATGGCCCCGCGCGGCGGGGCTATATCATGAATCCGATGTTTGCCAGGGCGAACGTCAACGGCCATTGAACAGGCGCTGCCGTGGCTACGCCACTGCGGCTGCCCGTTCATTTCGATGGGTTAATGCATATTCCGGGAGACATAGGCTGATGCTGGTTTCTGTTCGTATGCCGGATATGCGTTGGTTGTGTTTTCATGTGCCTGCTGTGCCTGCTGTGCCTGCTGTGCCTGCTGTGCCTGCTGTGCCTGCTGTGGTACTGGCTTCTCTTTTATTTCTTTCTGCTGTGCTGATTATCCGGCAAAAAACGTTGGGGACGGGCGCCTCCCTGCGGGAACGGGCTGTCGTGAACAGAGCCAGCAGGCTGTCTCTGCCCTGGCGGGCTTCCATCCCTGACGCAACCCCCGCTTGCAGCGGCCAATGGCCGCGCCGCCTGAACTGCCGGTGATGAAGCCACCGGCGCTAAGGACGCCACGCCTTGCGTCGTGTCGGGTGCGTTCATTCTCGCCGGGCCGTCTGTGTGCCATCACTCAGCCAGCCCTTCCGCGCGGGCTTAAACGTAGCACCGCCTGGTCATTCCCCAAGGGGTGAAATGCACTCCGCCAAAACTTTTCCTCGTACCTCGTAAAACTTTCTTCTTCGCCCCTTGTTGCCTGCCTGCGTTGGTACTCCGTTGCCCTTGCCGCGAAAGAACTCACTGAGAGATGAATTAACCACCGAAGGGAACAACCAGAATGAACACACAGAACGTCAAGACCGCCGCTCCTGAATCTACTGAAAGATGGGGTAAGAAATACGAGATCCTTTTAGCCGAGGGTGTGAAGGGTGGCAAACCCGAAGAGTACGGCGTTTACGGTTTTGAGACGCTAAAGGCGTTGCAGACGTTTCGTAAAAAGTATCCCGAGCAAATGAAAATGGCATACAGCTACACGCTCAGTTCAGGCACGACCAAGGCCGGAAGCCATATTTCTGTGTGCGACGCGGACCATTTCAAGGCGTTTAACAAGTTGGTTAAGGCGTCAGGCATTGAAATTTGATCAACAACCGAGGGCGGGATCGCCCCGCCGTCAACAATGAGGATAAGCACCATGTATCAACCTGAAATCACTACCGGCTACAGCAGCACTGACCGTTTCCAGTGGGACGCGAGCGCGGAAGCGGCCTACTGGCAGCAGTGCGAAAAAATTGCTTATACGGACGTGTCAGAAATCACGCTGGGGGCATTTATGGATGCGATCGCGCTGATGTACCCGAAGGACTGGCAGGGCGACGCGCATTGCGAATCGTTCAAGCTGGCTGAGATGGTAAGCGGCGACGTGACGGATATTTACGCCAAAATCGAGGATCGTTATTTCACGTTCCGCGACAAGGCAACCATGACCCACACGGCGATTATCGCGCGTATCAATAAGGAGGTGTTAAGCAGGGAAGAGACAGCCCAGAAATGAAAAAAGCAGACTTTCGTCTGCTCCATCACTGCCGGTTTTCCCGTGAGAAGTGAAACCGGCTATCAATTAACTACATGGAGAGAAACCATGAAAACTGATGCACAAATCATTACATCGTCCGGGCCGTTTGTAAAGTCTGAGACGGCAAAAAAGCACCTGCGCATTGTGCGGGAACCGGTCAACAGTCAGGACATCACCGTACCGCTCAAAGCGTTGGGGCGTCACATCGTGAAATGTCAGCGTAAACGCCAGTCCGTGAGAGTGCCCGCCATGCGAGGCAGTGAACTCGGGCAGGTGCTGCGCACGCTGGAACTGAAACGGGCTTATGCCTGATCCCCTTGCCGCCCTGCGGGGCGGCAATTCCATGACTTTTCAGAGGTGAACAATGCGGAACAAACTGATTTTTAAAGCGGAGACGCTGACGCCGGTTATTCAGGACGTGAAGAAAAACGTGTGTGAGCTGTGGTTTCTGGCCGATGACGGAATTTATCTGACGGCGTCAACCGCAACCTTTATCCGGAAAAAGCGAAATATCTGTTATGCCGAGGGGTTTGATCCGGATTTATGGGACGACGCAGGGGCGCATTTTGACGCAATTGATCTCGTACTGGGCAACGGTGATATGTGGGAAAGCGTGAAATTGCAGCCTGAAATGCTGGATGCCCTGATGACCGGCAGGGCGGATCTGACGATTGAGGTAACGGACAGTGGATTTATTTTTACAGCCCGCCAGCGGGATGCGGAGGAAAAATCATGCTAAACGAACAGAGTAGCGTTTTAGCCGATTTGGAAATCAACGGACAGCGGGCGGGAGAGATGATCCCTTCGGTAGCGATTGACCGGATTATAGCCCTGCGGGAAAACGGCCTGAAACAGTATGCTGAAGCGCTGAACATGCTTAACTCTGCCCGTAAGTTGCTGTTAGCGGCCACCGGCGGGGAGTACCTCTACGGTTTTGAACTTTGCGTGAAGGATGCACTGAGCTGGACAGACAAACCTGAACGGGCAGAGAAGGCCATCAAAAAGGCGGTTGACGGCAAAATCTGGGAGCGGCTGATGAATGAAACCGGCATGTGTACACTGATGAGCACGCGACAGCGCGATGAATGGTACAGGGAGTTATCGGGTGAAAATATGCCGGAAATTACGCTTGATACGGTATTGGCCACGTTTAACCACCTTCACACAAGTAAAAATGACACCTTTGAGCTGGGGGTGATCGACCTGTTTAAATCGCTGTCATGGGATTACAAGACTAACAACCCGTGCAGGTTCGGCAAAAAAATCATTGTTTCCCGTCTTATGGATTCCTACAGCAGCGGCCGCATTCATTTCAGCACATTGGGCAGGTCAAAGCTGGACGACCTGACCAAAGTTTTTTACCTGCTGGAAGGGCGCAATGTTCCAGATTACAGAGTATCGGAGGGGGCGAAATTTGCGGAATATTTCGCACGTGAACGGTTTTCCGGTGGTATTTATGAGGCCGAATATTTCTCGATGCGCTATTACCTGAAAGGAACGGCGCATATCACCTTTAAACGGCCCGAACTGGTAGACCGTATAAACGATATTGTTGCGCGTCATTATCCGTCAATGTTGCCTGCAAGAGTGTAGGCCGGTGCGCTGGCGGGGAATTCTCCGCCAGATTTTGGCCGCGCGAAAAAGCCCTGGCAGGTCACTGCTGCGGCTGCGCCGCCGCGGTTCTCCCGCATTCTGCAATACAGTCTGACCTGGTTAACTTCTTCCGACTACCTCGTCTTCATCCTCTTCCTGGTGTGACTCTTCTGTTTCTTCCTGCTGTGCGGAGTGTCCGGCAAAAAATGCCAGGGCTGGGCGCCTCCCTGCGGGTTCGGGCTGTCGTGAACAGAGTCAGCAAGCTGTCTCTGCCCTGCGGGCTTCCATCCCTGACGCAACAGCAACACCGGCTTGCAGCGGCCAATGGCCGCGCCGCTATCACTGCCGGTGATAAAGCCACCGGTGCTAAGGGCGCCCCGTCGTTCCGCCGTGTCGGGTGTGTGCATCCGTTCCTGTCCGGCCTGGTCATCACGGTTCAGTTATCGTGCGGTGGGCTGAACCGTAGTGTTGTCTGTGTTCAAAAACAAGGGTGTATGAACGCCTGCGGCGCCCTTGTTTCTTGCCCCCATCCATCACTACGGCGCCCATGCCGCGAGATAACAGACCGTTAGATGATTTTTCACCAACAGGGAGAGAACCCGGATGCACACACACAACGTCAACATCAAAACCGCCGCTCGAAAAACGCCCGAAAGATATTCACAGGTCAAATTCCTCGCCGTGATTGCCGAGCAGCAGTCCTTTTTAATGCGTCTGGTCAATCTGTGGAATCTCCAGCTTCCTCAGGAAGAACAGGAGGAAGAAGTCTCCATGTTGCTTATGCAATTGGCTGAAAACGTTTTATTGCATGGCGTCCTCGACTGGTCACCAAAGAAACCACTTATTTCATGGGATATCGCCTGTTTTTGGATTCAGGGGCAGAAATTCGCGTTAAGCCTGTATGAGCAGGGTGGTGCGCGTGCGGTTGATTATGCCCGTAAGGATTTAGCCGACAGTCTGGCACATGAGAAATATTACAGAAACCGTGAAAGGGAAGACCTTCACGCCTGAACTGTCATTTATTCCATTTTAAATATGAAGGGGAGTAGCTCCCCTTTATTCACTCAACGCAGGAGTCAATAATATGTTGTCATTAAGTTCACTGGTAAAAAAATCAGAAAGTCGGATAAACATTGTTGTAGGTTCCGTTGTGACAACCAATTTATATTGGTTAGGGCGCGGCGTGGTTTATCAAATTCACGGCGAACAAATGCCGAATACCGTGAGGCAAGTGGGCGGCGGCGTAATGGTTTCTGGTGGATATGCTGAATTTGATATTGTTCACGACTGCGGAAAATTCACTAAACGTTTGCCGGAGTGTATTTTGCGCGGCGTGCAGTGGAAAATTTTGGATGAAGTTGCAGACGCTGAAGAAATTCAACGGTTATGCGCGAATGCAGAGGAGTGCGCAGAGAAAGAAAAAATTGAAGAAGAAAATAACGCCTTTTTATTTTCCGCAGAAATGGAACGTTTAAAGACGGCGACTGAATACTCACAATTAGAGCAAGGTGATTGCAGCAGCGGAAAACTGGCGGCTAAAAATATTCGCAAAGAACTTAAACAGTTTAAAGGTGTGAAATTCTCTGTTCGTAACCGGCATTATAGCTCTGTGGATGTTAACTGGACGGATGGCCCGACGCTTGAAAAAGTGAAAACGATTATCAATAAATACAAGGATGGTTGTTTTAACGCTATGCAGGATATCTATGAGTATTCAGCCAGTCCGTTTAACACCGTTTTTGGCAGCGCACAATATCCGAGTGCTCAGCGGTCATATTCAGACGCGATGATCGGCAAAGCGATCGAAAAAATAATTTCTGCCTATGATTTGAAATTTGAGGTTGTACCGACAGCCGAAGATTTCAGAACGGGGAAACTGTGGTCAGAAAAGCGTGAAGTTTTCCATCATGGGTTACAGTCGAAAATACACGAGACTCTGGCAGGGATGGAGTAAGAGAGAAGAGCGATGTTTTATCGCCCTTAGAAATTTAGTCCGCGCCGGTAAAATGCGTACCGCATTGAGCGGTTCACATTTTATTCCCCGCCCGCCCCGATGGAAATAAAACACTTTCCATCGTTCCTCTGCCCCAAAGGGGCTCCCTGAATAGAACGGCTTACCCACATACCCACAATTAAAGATTTTAACCTTGTCCCGGTTAAAATGCGCTGCGGTCATTTCACCAGTCCTTGCGGAGGTAAAAATGACCTTGCTCATTTTCATATGGATATGTGGATAAGCCGTAGCCAATATGCAGACTACTGCAATGTCTTCTGATTTTTTATATTGATGTAAATCTGGTGGACTTCTTTACCGTACTTCAGTCTTTTTGCCTTCTGCTCAGGTTTTTGAGAGAAGCCTGCATTATATGCACCGACAGACTCCCAGTTTACCCCCCAGCGCTTGAAGGCGATGGCAAGATAATAAGCGCCCGTGTAAACATTCATGCACCGGTCAGAAAACAGCGACTGCGGTGTTATACCGAACTGTGAGAGATGAGCAAAGTTTTGTGAGTGGATTTGCATTTCACCGACAGCGTATTTATCCGGGCTAACGATATTCATCGCATGTGAATTCATCGATGACTCCCGGAATGCAACTGCGCGCAGGAGATCTGGATCAATATGATAGTCCCTCCCTGCTGCATCAAAACAATCTGAGGCATTGGCGGCGAACGTGAACATGAGACAAAACACGGTGACAATCCTTTGCATTATTAATTCCATTAACTCTGACCGTGCTACATCCTCACATTTTCACCAGGAAATGCCAAGTGGGGTTATTCACAAGTCCGGAAAAAGTGACACTATAGAAATGCCTGCTCTTCTAACCAAAAGACTCACACCCCTCGCAAGATTTCATCTTGCATGATTTTTCTTTGAAACCAGAGTGTTACTTTAATATCAATTTTTCATTTTAGTTTTTGGTATTTTAGGCGAGTATGAAGATACTCTTCATGTACTTTGTTAATACTCTCCATAGAGTTTACTTACACTTAGCACAAGCAGGCCGGGATATCTCTTGATCTCTACTCTAGAGTGTACTCTTCCTGAAAGTACAGATAGAGTATAATAATTCTTGTGTGGCAGATCTGTATACTCGATAATAGAGTGTAACAACATTTTGATGAAAATAGGGAATGAATAAATGCCAAGGATACAGACTTTCGTTAGCAACGATATTGAAATGAAGCTTAATGATATTGTGAGCATCAAGAGAGCTGAAGGTGCATCAAAGGATGAAGCGAACATTTCCAATACGACGGCGATGATTATCGAATTGGGTATTCGCGTATATGAATTGCAGCATGAGCGCCGGGAAGGGGGATTTAGTCAGATTGAGTTTAATAAAATTCTTCTTGAAAACGTTGTTAAAAGTAACCTGGTTTGTCAGAAAATCTTAGCAATTAATACACAAAATGTAGAAGTTAAAGGGCAGGATGCTCTCTCTAATCTGTCGCTTATTGCTGCCCAGATAAAAAATGCTTCTGAGGCAGTCATGGGGACATTTTTTCCCATTGAAGGGGAAGAAGATAATTAAGATATTTCTCGGGATTAGTCTGTAAATTACAATAAAATTTAGAAGTTAGTTGTTTGTTCTGAAATAAGTAAAATAACAAATGTTTTATCGTTGATAAATAACGGGGATAAAAGGTATATTTTAAAGGTTATCAATTAGGACTAAGCGTTGGTAATAGAGGTTGCACCCTCTATTACCAACTGACCAAAAACAACCTGAGTTGGAGGCTGTCATGGCTGACGGTTATATTAATGATCCCGCAAGTGGATCTCAATCACTTTCGCATGAGCAGATTCGTGCATGGCATATGTTATGGGGAATGAGTGGTGAGCCCTGGTGCGTAAAGGATAGTGAGGGGCTGTTGTTTTATGCGAATGATGCTTATTTAGACATTCTAGATGTCCCCACTGGAACTCCCGTTTTGGGCAAATCGGATGAGGACTTGATGATATCTGCTCGAAGTAATGTTGTTGCAGCTATTGTATCAGGGAACAAATACTCATTGTCAGAGCCTGTCTTTTATAAAGCTAACTTTATTTTGAAAGTCTCGAACAGGTGCAGTGGGGAAACGACTTATCTGTACTTTGATAAGTATCCTATTTACCAGCCTAACGATGGTGTTTGTGGGTTTTGCCTTCATGGGCGCAGAGAGTTTATTTTTTCACTTAATATGTTTTCTAAAGGCAAGTTTGCTGTAAAGATTAAAGGTAATTGCCCAGCAGATATCTTTACTGATAGACAGTGGGAGGTTATCTATTTCCTTCAACAGCATTATACAAATGTTGAGATAGCAGGTATTCTTTCGATATCACCTAAGACAATAAACAATCATGTTGCTCAGATCTACAAAAGGGTCGGTGTTACAGGTTCTTCAGAGTTTATAACTTTCTGCCAAAAATGTGATCTGCTTAACTATATACCTGAGCGATTACAAGATCGTATGCTTATGTAAAAACCAAATATGACCGATTTTAAATTTTTCTTGTAAATATTTAAAGTCGGTTTTTTTATGTGTTTTGATTTTGACAAAAGATAACCATAAGTTTTGTTTGAGTTTTTTACGACCCACATTTCCCGCTTATCACTTCAACATTTTTCTGTATATAGGTATTTTATACCTATTTTCAAAATCCGCCCAATCCGTATCATTAACGCATTGCATCGCCAGACCAATACATCACTTAAGGAAATTATTCGCATGGAAAAATTTGTTTATAACAGGCCGGTTAATGAAGGTGTAACTTTAGTCCTGAAGATAGATGCTGAGCTTAATCGCTGCCTTACTAAAGCTGCCACACTTGCCCAACGCTCTAAAACGAAAGAAGCAACAGTCAGACTCAGTGACCATCTGGCTAATTTTGAAGGTATTGCCTTTGTGGGAAACCGTACCAGCACAAAATAACCGAGTCGGAGTTACAGCACTATTGTCTCGATAGTGTTGTTGCGGCGTAACTCTGTTACCCGAAAACCCTAATTAAAATTTTACATGGAGTAAATTATGAAATTGTCTATCAAGGCAAAGGGTATCTCTGTCTTTAAAAAAGCGAAATCAACCTTCAGCAAAATGAATCAGGCGCGCAAAGCAGCAGGCGGAATTATTCCGGCTATTGCGGCGCTGATGTTATGTTCCAATAATGCCTTTGCTGAAGATTTGATGGCCGCCGGTAAAGAAACAGTAACCGGAACCTTCGGTGCTGACTCCGCCATTGCCAAATGGATTATTCTGGCAGAGGTGATTGTCGGTATTATCACGTACATCAAAACAAAGAACATGTTCATGCTTTTTGGTATTGCGGTCGTTATCGTATTTACCACTATCGGGTTCGGTCTGGCAGGTTAATTAGGATTAAACAATGAGTACGGGAAACAATCTTGATAAATACCGTTTCCCGAAAACATTGAGTGAACAGCGCCGCTTTCTCGGATTGCCTTATGATGAAGCTATTCCCTCTATCCCCGTTTTAATCTGGGGGATATTGACGCAAAAAGCATTATTCGGAATGGGGTTAGCGGTGCTGATTTGGTTTTGTATTCACAGTGCGAAAAGAGGGAAGGGCAGTATGTGGCTCTATAACGTCCTGTACTGGTATTTCCCCACTGTCTTATTTCGCACGGTCTTCAAGGTCATACCCGACTCAAGTTTTCGACAATGGATTAAGTAAATAAATCAGGGACTGTATTATGGAACTTTCGGCCCGTAATTCTTCAAATAAAATTATCGCCTGGACGATGGCGGCGCTTTTTCTGCTGCTCGTTCTCGCGCTGGTATCCGTCATTCTGCTGGTCGTGCAAAACCGCTATTTATCGCTGCACCAGAAAACAACTACGGTGCCGATGGCATTCACCGCGCCGTTCTGGACGTCGGAATCGGAAACCAGCCCGGGTTATATGCAGATGATGGCCATGTCGTTTCTGTCCCTGCGCCTCAATGTATCGCCGGAAACCGTCGACGCCCAGCACGAATTCTTACTCTCGTTTGCCAGACCCGGCGCACAAGCCGATTTCAAAGTGACGCTCGCCGGCGAAGCGCGGCGCATCAAGCAAAACGAAGTCAGCAGCGCGTTTTATCAGACCCAAATCAAGGTGTTTCCAGTCGAGGGCGTCGTCGACATTCGCGGCATGCTCAATACCTGGATCGGTAACGGCAAACCCACGTCTGAGATCAAACACTACCAGCTCAAACTCGACTACGCCGGTGGCGTCACCACCATTGCGGCATTCCTGGAGGCGGACGATGCGAAAAAATAAACGTTTACTGCTCCGCCTGATGTCCTGCGCATTCCTGTCTGCGCAGGTGATGGCTGTCACCGCACCGGTTTCCCTGAGCTTTCCGCCTAACGGCCAGTTTCAGCTGACGGTCAGTAATACCAACCCGAACCTTATCGTGATACCTGGTGACCGTATCACCGGCATCAGCAGCGCGGCGGGCAAGCTGACCGATAAGCATAATACCCGTGACGGTGCGGTGCTGTTTTCATCGACCGGTGACAAGCCCTTCACGCTGTTTATCGAAACCGAGCACGGGCAGGTCGTTTCCATTCAGGCCACGCCGCGTGCAGGCGAAGGGCGCAGCTACCGCCTGCTGAATGCTGAACCGGTGGCACGCCCCGCGGCTAAAACGTGGGAAACTAGCCACCCGTATGAGTCCCTGCTGGTGGAACTCAACAAAGCCATCCTGAAAAACCGCATGCCGGAGGGGTATGCACCGGCCAGCACCGAATATGCCCCCCTGTCTGCGCCCGCCGGATTGTCCATGAGGGCAGAAGAGGCGTGGACGGGCAACGCGCTGCGCGTGGTGCGCTATCGCGTCACCAATCCGTTTGCCTACGCCGTGGCCCTTAAAGAGCAGGATTTCTGGCGGACGGGAGTGCGCGCCGTGATGTTTACCCCATCGGCGCTTTCCCTGCTACCGGGCACGTCGGTGACCGTGTATATCACCCGTGCGCAGGAGGTCAGCGATGGCCAACATTAATGCGCTGGTCAAACGTAAGCAGATCGCCCTGTTTATTGCAGCAGTTCTCGGGATATCCGCCGCTGTCGGTACGGGCTGGTATGCATCGAACCTGTCCCTGAAAAAAGAAGCTAAAACGAAAGCGGCCGCCCGTGAACCGGCGCCGGACATGACCGGCGTGGTGAACACCACTTTTGATGACAAGGTGCAGCGCAGTGCGATCACCGAATCTCAGGTCACCAGTAAGGAAGTCCGTAAAGAAATGGACGCGCTGCGCAGGGAGCTGGACGCGCTGTCGCGCGAACGCAAGGGAGACCAGCAGCGCATTAACTCGCTGGAAGAAGACAACAAGCTGCTGCAGACCCAGCTGGAGGCGGCCAATAATGCGCCGTCCGGTGAGCCTATACCGTCTATGACCGCAGCGGTTGCGGGCGCCGTTCCGCCGCCGACGCAGTTCTGTCCGGGCGCGGGCGTACCGCAGGTGGGGGAAACCACCTTTGCGCCTATGCCACCCAAAGCGGGCGGCATTGAAAACACGGCCTTCAGCTATGAGAGCCAGTCAAAAAAGCCCGCACTGCCTTATATCCCGTCCGGCAGTTTCACCGAGGCGCTGGTCATCGAGGGCGCTGACGCCAACGCCGCCGTGACCGGTGCGCAAAACACGGCGCCGATGCAGTTTCGCCTGACCGGCAAAACCCAGATGCCCAACGACAAAGACTATGACCTGACGGGCTGCTTTGTGACGGCGGAAGCCTACGGCGACGTGTCCAGTGAACGCGCCGAAGTGCGCACCCGCAGCATCAGCTGCAACAAGGGCAGCGACATCATCGACCAGAAAATCCCCGGCCACGTCAGCTTTATGGGCAAAAACGGCATCAAGGGAACCGTCGTGATGCGCAACGGCAAAATCCTGGGCTGGGCGTTCGGGGCCGGCTTTGTGGACGGCATTGGCAAAGGCATTTCTCAGGCATCGACGCCGCAGGTCGGACTGGGCGCGACCGCCAGCATGGGGGCAGGCGACGTGGCAGCGGCCGGTGCGGGCGGCGGCGTCAGCCAGGCGGCGAAAACCCTGTCCGATTACTACATCAAACGCGCCGAGCAGTATCACCCGATTATTCCCATCGGTGCCGGTAACGAAGTCACCGTGGTGTTTCAGGACGGCTTCCAGCTGGAAACCATCGAAGAGGCGCGGCTGAAAAAAGCGCGCAGAACGCAGCTGCAGCAGGCAACCAGCAATGCCAGCGAGGCGGTCAGTACACCTAACATGATGAGCCAGCTGAAAGACTTCAAAGTCGGCGATCTGGTTCATCCGGACATGAATGCAGGGAGTAATGAATGATGAAACCATGTTTTTTATTATCCGCCATCTGCAGCGTGTGGCTGCTGACCGGCTGTGCCGGCGTCAGCGGTGACCTCGAATGTAACGCCACCACCAGCGACCGCTGTATGACGATGGGGCAGGCCAACCAGAAAGCGCGTCAGCTGTCAGGTGACGCGGCGGGAAAGCCGGATGCGGGCGCACTGCCTGGACTGGTTAACCCGCCGCCGCAGGCATTGGTCACGCCGTCTGCAAATTCGTATGCGCTGCCAGACCGTCCGGTTGTGGCGGGCGCTGTACGTCCTGCGCCGCAGGCACCCGTGCATCCTGCTCCCCTGAATAGACCGCTGGCCAACACGTCCGTCACGCCATTGTCCCTGCCGTCCTGCCCGACCGGCCGCTGTGACAGCCCCGGTCAGGTACGGGCACAGCGCTCCGTGGAAGACATTGCCCACGTCTGGGTTGCGCCCTGGGTCGATGCCGACGACGTCTTTCACCAGCCCGGTCGTGTGTCGTTCGTCGTAAACGATGCCCGCTGGCAGATACCGACTTCAATTCAATAAGGATGCCTGAACATGGAACGTATCGTCGAAACCTTTAACCGCCTGATGTCGTCTTTCAAGATGCCGGACGGCGCCGCCGAGGCTAACCGAACACTCGGCGACATGCAGTATCCGCAGATCAGCAGCCAGCTGCCGTATCGCGATTTTGACAAGGAAAGCGGCCTGTTTATGAACAAAGGGTCGCTGGGATTTTTGCTGCAGGCCATCCCGCTGATTGGTGCCAACGAGCACATCATCGGCGTGCTTGACGACATGGTCAAAAGCAAGCTGCCGCGTAATACCCCTATCTCTTTTCACCTCGTCTCCAGCCGTGCGATCGGGGAACAGATCGACGCCGGCCTGCGGGATTTTCGCTGGACGGGCAAAGACGCCGGTAAATTTAACGCCATCACCCGGGCGTTTTATCAGCGTGCGACGCAAAAACAGTTCAACAGCCCGACGAACCTGCCGCTGACGCTGCGCGATTACCGCCTGTATATCTCCTATGCGATGAAGACCAAAAAGCGCACACCGGCGGCCATCACCGAGCTGACGCACCTGCTGAAGGTGCTGCGCGCCTCGCTGGACTCGGCAAAAATTACCTGTGTCCCGGCCACGCAGGACGAATTTGTGCACCTCATCAGCCAGATGGTGAACCACCGCGACGGTGAATTGCACGCTGACCCCGTGAAGGTGGACGCCTTTGACGAGCTGAACCGCGTGTGCGTTGATCGCAGTATTAACCTGAAGGTGAAGCCGGATTACCTGACGGTGTCGCTTAATCAGCCGGGCGGTAAAAAATCGCATACCCGCGTGATGAACTTCATGCTGGAGAAGAACCCGGACATCTTCTTCCTGTGGCAGGGCGGGGACAATATCTGCAACCTGCTCAGCCCCGATCTGAGTATTTCTAACCCGTTCGTCATCACTTTTACGCTCGAGGCCGAAGATCAGGTCAGCACGCAGGGTGAAGCGTCGCGAAAATTTTTAGACCTGGATAAAAAGGCCAACTCGGCCTACGCCAAAATCTTCCCCGGCGTTATCAAACAGGCCAAAGAGTGGGGCGACCTGCGTGAGCGTCTGAACAGCAACCAGAGCTGTCTGGTGCGCTATTACTTCAACATCACCACCTTCTGCCCGGACAACGATGACGACGCCCTGGTCTGCGAACAGCAGGTTATCAACACGTTCAAAAAGAACGGCCTGCAGCTGTACGCGCCGACCTATATGCAGATGCGTAACTATCTTGCCATGTTCCCGTTTATGGCGGCGGAAGGCTTATGGGACGACATGAAAGCCAGCGGCGCGACCTGCCGCACCGAAAGTACGCAGGTGGTGAACCTGATGCCGCTGGTCGCCGACAACCGGCTGTGCGGCGGCGGCCTGCTGGCACCATCTTACCGCCATCAGCTGGCCTTTCTGGACATCTACGGCACGGGGCTGGGCAACACCAACTACAACATGGCGGTGACCGGCACCTCGGGCGCGGGCAAAACCGGTCTGGTTCAGCCCATACTGCGCAGCGTACTGGATTCCGGCGGCATCGTCTGGGTGTTTGATATGGGCGACGGCTATAAGTCGTTTTGCGAAAACGTCGGCGGCACCTATCTGGACGGCAGTTCGCTCAAGTTCAACCCGTTTGCCAACATCACCAACATTAACGAATCCGGCGAACGTATCCGCGACCAGCTGGCGGTGCTCGCCAGCCCGAACGGCACGCTCGATGAGGTGCATGAAGACCTGCTGCTCAAAGGCGTGCTCAACGCGTGGAACGCGAAGAAGAACAAAGCCCGTATCGATGACGTGGTGTTCTATCTCGATAAAGAACGCCAGTCAGAGCGTTACAGCAACTCGCCGGGGATCACCGGCCGCCTCGATGACATTATCGAGCTGCTGGCCAAGTACACCACGTCCGGGATATACGGCGAATACTTCAACAGCGATGAACCGTCCCTGACCGACGATGCCCGCATGATTGTGCTGGAGCTGGGCGGCCTGCAGGACAAGCCGGCGCTGCTGGCGGCGGTGATGTTCTCCCTCATTATCTACATCGAAGACAAGATGTACCGCAGCCCGCGCAGCCAGAAGAAGTGCTGCACCATCGATGAAGGCTGGAAGCTGCTCAACTTCAAAAACGAGAAGGTCGGCGCCTTTATCGAAACCGGCTACCGCACCGTGCGCCGTCATCTGGGCTCGTTTATCACCATCAGCCAGAACATCAAGGACTTTGACGCCGACGATGCGTCCTCTGCCGCGAAGGCGGCGTGGGGCAACTCGGCGTTTAAAGTGGTGCTCAAGCAGGACACCGCCGAGTTCAAAGCCTACAACCAGAACCGGAAAAATCAGTTCAGCGAACATGAGCGGCAGGTGATTGAGAAATTTGGCGATGCCAAAGACCAGTGGTTCAGCAGCTTTATGCTGCGCATCAACGACACCAGCTCGTTCCACCGGCTGTTTGTCGATCCGCTTAGCCGCGCGATGTTCAGCTCGGACGGTAAAGACTTCGAATTTATCCGCGAACAGCGCCGCTGCGGCGTCGATATCCACGACGCCGTGTATGCCCTGGCGAAACGTAAGTTTGCTGATGAAATGGATGAACTGGAAAACTGGGAGGATGCCGCATGACCACCGGACTGACTGAGCAAAACGTCTCTCAACCTATTGCGCCGGTCAAAAAGCGCAGCAAACGTCGCAACCGCTGCATTGTGCCGGTGGCCATCGTTGCCGGCGTGATGCTGATGTTGAATGCCGCCATAGCACTGCTGCTCATCCAGTGGCAGACGCCTGTGACCGTGGCCTTTGATATGAAAGGCACCGTTGACCAGTTTATGACGCAGACCGCGCAGCATCAGCTGACGCAGGGGGAGAGTGATGCCCTGACGCTGCGCTTTACCACCGCGCTCGACGCCAGCCTGAAAGACTACCAGCACCGCCACGACGCGCTGATTTTAGTCGCCCCGTCCGTGGTGTCGGGCGTGAAGGACATTACGGCCGATATTCAGCGCGACGTGGCCCGCCAGATGCGCGCGGCTAAGGATGCCCAATGAAACGCGCCTGCCTGATTATGCTTTTATGTGGCCTGAGTTCAGCCCGCGCCGCTGACCTCGGCACCTGGGGGATTTCTATCCGATTGCCGAACCTGACCTGGTTGGCACCATTAAACAGCGGCTCGGTGACATGGAAAAAAGCGGCGAGCTGGCCCAAAAGCAGGACGAGTTTAAACAGCGGGTGATTGAGAACAGCCTGCGGCCGGCGCCTGTCCGGGGGTGGCCATCGCTCGGGAGAACACCACGCGTCTGTATGACCCATCCTTTATCGTCAGCCAGGACATCAGCGACCATCAGGGCCACGTGTTTGCCAAGAAAGGGCAGCGGGTGAACCCGCTCGACAGCGTGCCCTTCGCGCAGACCCTCTACTTTATTGACGCCGACGACAAGCGTCAGCTGGCCTGGTTTAAAACGCAAAAGTCCACGACGCTGAGTGCCAAAGTCATTCTGGTCAACGGCGACATTGCGCTGGCCACGAAGGCGCTCGGTACGCGCATTTATTTCGATCAGGACGGCGTGCTGACCAAAAAGTTTGCGCTGACCGCCGTGCCGGCGCGCGTGACCGCGGCGCCTGACGGGGTTCATCTGCAGATTGATACGTTTGCCGTGGAGGGCCAGCCATGAGCCTGCTGCGCACTTTCACCCTGTTGCTGTTACTGCTGGGCAGTACGCAGACGTTCGCCGCCGACCCGCAGTGCGAAGGCCGGTTTGTCAATCCGATCACCGATATCTGCTGGGAGTGTATTTTCCCGATCTCCATCGGCAGCGTGGCCGTGTCCACCGGAACCGTGCCGGACACCGCCAACCCGGTCAGCCCCATCCAGTTTTGCCCGATGGGCATTTTGTACCGCGTCGGCCTCGCCATTGGCTACTGGGAACCGATGGCCCTGACGGACGTGACGCGGTCACCTTACTGCATGGTCAATCTGGGCGGTTTTAACCTCAACGTCGGCAAGGTCGGCTCCGGCACGGCGGGACAAAGTGACAAGCCGGCGGCCGGCGCGTTCTACCACGTTCACTGGTACAAATATCCGCTGACCTACTGGCTCAATATCATCACCTCCGCCGGTTGCCTGCAGGGGGCGACATGGACATCGGCTACCTCTCCGAGCTGGATCCGATGTGGAACGACAGCTCGCTGGGCTTAATCATTTCCCCGGAAGCCATGTTGTTTAACAACGTCATTGCGCAGGGCGCCTGCGCGGCGGATGCCATCGCCAGCGCGGTTTACAAACCCATCGATGCGCTGTTCTGGTGTGCCGGTTCGCAGGGTTCGATGTACCCGTTTTCCGGCTGGGTCTCCAACGAGTTCAGCGCCCTGCAGTCCTCGGTGCTGGTCAGCGAGCGCATGGCCTTCAAGCTGCACCGGCAGGGCATGATCATGAACTCCATCGGCGCCGACACGGCGGTCTGCTTTGAGTACCCGTCCCCAGTCATTCCCAAAGAGCGCTGGCGATATCAGATGGTCAACATGTACCCGGACGTTCTGCAGTGCCACCCGTTCGGTCAGACGGTCATGCGCTGGGAGGCGGGGCACAACCCGCCGAACGGGCGCAAGAACTTCGGTTATCTCATCTGGCGTAAGCGCAACTGCGTATTTTTATAAGGAAACGGGTTATGGACAACATCGATCGTATTACCGAGCTGGAGCAGGGGCTGTTTGACCTGCGTCTGAAGGTCATCACCGGTAAATGCCAGCGCCCGTCGGCGCCGTTTTGCACCGAATGCGGCAATGCCATTCCGGCGCGCCGCCGTCAGACGCTTCCGGGCGTGCAACTGTGCGTGGGGTGTCAGGAAGTGGCCGAGGTGCGTCAGCGCAATTTCGGGGGGCGTGCATGAAAAATTACCGTGCGTTGTTACTGGCCACCCTGTTCACCCTGCCGGCCTATGCTGTCGCGGCGTCGGTACAGGGCGACCAGCAGTTTATCAACGAGCAGCTTCGCGCCGGTGAGGCAATGCGTCATGCACCGGTGCCGGATTTCTTAAAATCGCTGCCGGGCAATGCGGCGCTTAGCGCCCCGCAACAGTCGTTTATCGAGGGGCTGAGATCTGACACACCGCAGGCTATGCCGGAAAAACCGGTGCCGCAGGCGCTCTATTTTGTGTCGTTCTCAATGCCCGAAGACGGGCTGAAGGCGCTCGTACTGGAGGCTGACCGCCTGCGCATTCCGGCCACGCTGCGCGGGCTGGTTAACAACGACCTCCGTCAGACCGCGAATGCGGTGCTCAAACTGGTCAGCGATGATAAACGCGGCGGCGTGCAGGTTGACCCGACCGCTTACAAGACCTATGGGATTACCGCTGTGCCCGCACTGGTGGTGACCTGCAATGGTCACTATGACCGCGTGGGCGGCAACATAGCGCCGGTGCAGGCGCTGCGCAAAATCGCTGAATCAGGCGAGTGCAGTGCGGTGGCGAAAAAGCTGCTGACGGCGGCGGGAGAATCGCGATGAATAAATGGATAACCGCTCTCTCGTGGGCCGTATTGCTTATCGCGCTGGCGTCGATTTTTTGGGTGTTGTCCGCCAATGCTAACGATCAGTATAACGCCGGTTCCGGCTATGCCAGCAGCATTAAAGACAGCAGCGGCAAGACCATTATCGCATTCGATCCGTCCGCTGCGCTGCCTGACTACACGGCGAGTCCTGCGGAGTCCGGTTACTACGGCGGCGTGACGGCGGGCAGCACCAACCTCGATACGCAGGGCAATCAGGCGCTGGCCACCAGCGAGGCGGGCAAGGCCATCACCGACTCGATCCTCAATAACCCCAAAGATCCCATTTCAATGGACGCGCCGTTTATCAGCGCCGGAACGGACGCGCAGGCCAACGCCGAAAGCGTCACCAACGGTTCTTTTGACGGCTGTGAGGCGCAGCAGGTCAGCAAAACCGAGTTCACTACGCACATCTGCGAGCGGGACATTAACGTGACGCGCACCTGCACCCGCGATGCTTATATCTCCGGCAACTATGTCCCGGTGCGGGTGCAAAAAAACATCAGCGTGGCCAACGCCGGCTTTACCTTTGTACGCGACGGCTCGCGAGTGCGCGGGGACTTTGTGTCGCCGGTGTCCGGGACGGTTCTTGCGGCCAATTTTGATTATGTCCTGAAAAGTGGCATGAACGGTTACACCCAGAGTTCAACCATCGTGGCGTTAGGCTCCACCGTGGTCGTGAAGGCTTATGGGAACGGCAATTACGGCCTCAACGTTTCTCAGTTTCCCCTGACGGCCGGCCAGACCTACAGCGTGTATCTGGACATCAACCAGAAGCAGCATCACGACACGTTCGTCAATGCCCTGCTCAATAACCTGCAGGGTAAGAACGGCACCTGGACCACGTTCTCCCTGAACATGGTCGTGCTGGCGGATGAGCAGACATGGCAGGGCACTGCCAGCTGGCCGGGGGCGTGTGCACTGGCACAGGAAGCCGGGGCGCAGCTTGTCAGCAGCACCTGCTCCGTGGGCGGCGGCGAGCGTCAGATTGTGGTCGACGGCGTTTCGCACAGCGTGTACAGCGACTGCTGGCAGTACACCGATACCTACCGCACGCAGGAGGCCGATGAGGGGACCTGTGCCACCTATGCCGCCAATTCCGCCTGCACGCTGGCCACCCAGCAATGTGCGTATTCCCTCGACGGTATATGCCTGCATCAGAACGTGACCTACAGCTGTGAGAGGAAAATCACCGGGACAGGCATGGTCTGCGGCGGCGAATTCTTCTGTACCGACGGCTCCTGTGCGCAGGCGGTGAACGGCCAGAGTGACAGCTTCCAGAAAGCCGTTTCCCAGCTGGCCGCCGTGGCCGCCGCAGGCAAAGACGTCGCGACAATGAACGACGTGAACGTCAGCGCCTTTACCGGTCGCGGTCAGTCATGTCGTAAGGCGGCGGTGGGCTTTAACAACTGCTGCAAAGCCTCCGGCTGGGGCAGCGACGTGGGGCTGGCCAACTGCAGCAGCGACGAAAAAGCGCTGGGCAAGGCCAAAGAGCGCCTGCTGACCGTGGACGTCGGCGAATACTGCAGCAAGAAAGTGCTGGGCGGGTGCCTGGAGAAAAAGCGCAGCTACTGCGTGTTCGACTCCAAACTTGCCCAGATTGTTCAGCAGCAGGGGCGTCAGTGGCAGCTGGGTATCGGCTTTGGCTCAGCAGAATCCCCGAACTGTTCGGGCATCAACGTTGCGCAGCTGCAGGCGCTGAACTTCGCCATCATGGACTTTAAAAACTTCTATGCCGATCTGGAAAACGGTTCGGCCATCCCGGACGGCGACGCTCTGGCCGAGCGCATCAAAGAGCAGGTTGCCGCGCAGATGCAGCAGGCGGGAGGCGGAAAATGAGACGCACACTCTGTCTGCTCCCCCTTCTGCTAACGGTCACGGCAGTGCACGCCGACCAGCCGGCGCTGAACGATTCGGTCGGCTGGCACTGGTACAACGAGCCGCAGGAAGAAGATGAGCCCGAACTGGCGACACCGGCACCTGCACCTGCCATGACGCCGTCAGAGCAAAAAGCGCAGCTGCAGCAGGCGACCAAAGCGGCGCTGGACACCGCCATTTTGTACCCGACGCCGCAGAACTTTAAGCGCTACATGACATTGCAGAACTTCTGGACGGGCAAGGCGGGCGAGTTCAGCCAGTCGGCCAAGCAGGCCATGCTGATGTACCCCGAGCTGGATTACAACCTCAAATTTAGCCACTACAACGGCACGGTGCCCGCCCAGCTGCAGGCCGATCAGGCGAAGGCAAAAGACGCCATTGCAGCGCTTACCGCCGACCACGGCCTGTTCTTCTTCTACCGTGGTAAAGAGCCGCGCGACAACCTGCTGGCCAGCGTGGTGAAAGACTTTTGCACTGAGAATGGCATCAGCCTGATGGCCATCAGCGTGGACGGGGCAATAAGCCCGACGCTGCCGCAAAGCCGTACCGAGAGCGGGCAGGCTCAGAGAATGGGCATCCGCTATTTTCCGGCGCTGTTTCTGGTTAACCCGCGTGATGAAAGCTATCAGCCGGTGGCCTACGGCTTTATCACGCCCGATGACCTGTCGAAGCAGTTTTTGAACGTGGCCACTGGCTTTAAACCGAACTTTTAAGGGACTAAATAATGATGCGTAAGCATATAAAAACGGCCTGTTTATCGGCGCTTTTACTGAGCGTCACCGCGCAGGCTTCGACCTGGGATTACATCCGTGCGATAGAGGCGACTAAAGGAAATCCTTCCACGTCAGCACCGGAAAAGACGGTTAAACCCGCGGTAAAAGCGGCCCGCTGGTCGACGCTTACCAGCGGCCAGCGCGTCAATCTGAACGACTGGCGGGTGGTGGTCTTCATGCAGTCCACCTGCGAATACTGCCACCGGTTTGACCCGATGCTCAAAGCGTTCTCTGAGGAGTCCGGGCTGACGGTGACGGCGTTCAGCCTTGATGCAAAGGGCGATGACGCGTTCCCGGATGCCCTGCAGGCGACGCCGGAGGTGATGGTGCAGTTCTTCACGCCGGGCATGCCGGTGGCCACGCCGACCACGTTTTTAGTCAACGTCCATACGCTGGCCACCTATCCGCTGCTTCAGGGCGCGGTGGATAAAGCAGCGTTGGCCTCCCGTCTGGATGAGGTGTTTCAGATAGCGATGAACGGGAGTGCGCGATGACATTCACAAAGCACAGTAAACAGGTTTTACGTTTGTCAGACGAGACGCTGAAGGCTGTCTCCCTGTATCTGATTTTCTTCGGCTTGCTGGTGATGGTCGCCATTGGTGCGTCGTGGGGAGTGTGGGGATTCTGGTTCGCGCCGTTGTCGTTGAGGTGGTTTATCGCCGCCGTTGTGCTGCTGTCTGCGGGGTGTTTCGGGCTGCTGGTGTTAGACGTAAAGCGATGCATCAGGAAGGTAAAGCTGAAACTCAATGCGCGCAAAGGCGAGAAATCATGAAGATAACCACCATTACCTGCCTTATCGGTTTGCTGCTCACCGCGCCGGTTCACGCCGACGTGAACAGCGACATGAACAACTTCTTCGGCAAGCTGGGTTTTGACGGCAACACCTCCAGGCCGCAGGTCTGGCAGGGGCAGGCTGCGGGCTACGCCAGCGGCGGTTCGATGTATATGCGCACCTCCGTGCGGCAAATCCAGATGGTCTCCCTGTCATTACCCAACATGAGCGCCGGCTGCGGGGGCATTGATGCCTATCTCGGCTCCTTCTCACACATTAACGGCGAGGAACTGCAGCGCTTTGTGAAACAAATCATGGGCAATGCGGCGGGCTACTTTTTTGACCTGGCCCTGCAGACCACGGTGCCGGAAATGAAGCAGGCTAAGGACTTTCTGCAACAGCTGGCCTCGGACGTGAACAGCGCGAACATGTCGAGCTGTCAGGCGGCGCAGGGGATTGTCGGCGGGCTGTTCCCGCGCACGGCGGTGAGTCAGAAAAAGGTGTGCCAGGACATTGCCGCCGAAAGCAATCTGTTCTCAGACTGGGCGGCGTCGCAGCAGGGCTGCACGGTGGGCGGCAGCTATGACAGCGTCACCAATAAGGCCAGCGACAAGACGAAAGATCAGGTCATGAAAAACAAAAATGTGATGTGGGATGCCATTAAAGAGAAGGGCATGTTCAGCAATAACCAGGAACTGGCCGAGTTTGCGATGAGCCTGACCGGCTCGCTGATTTATGACGCCAACAGTCAGGTCAAAATCCTTTCCCCGATCACCACCAATGAAGACGTGCTGAAGGCGATGATGAACGGCGGCAGCGCGACGATTTACAAGTGTGACAGTACCGACTTGTGCCTGAATCCCAGGCTGACCAGCATCACCATCAGCGCGGCTAACTCCATGAACGGTCAGGTTATTAGCCTGCTTAAGAGCATTCAAAACAAGGCCGTGAGCGATGACCCGCTGTCCGTGGCTGAAAAGGGCTTTCTGGAGGCGACCAGCGTGCCGGTGCTGCGCTATCTGGTGGACCCGCTGTCGGTCAACATCGGCCCTGCCGTCGTGTACCAGCTGGCCGACTATATCGGTTACGACATCATGATGCAGTACATGAACGAAATGATTACGGCGGTTCGCACGCAGATCGGGGGCAAAAACTATCCGGGCGAAGTCGTCGACCAGCTGGATAAAAGCCTGACGCAGGCGACCACGCTTATCGCCGGGCTGCAGACGCGCGTGCAGATCAAGCAGGATGCGGTGATGGCGGTAGAACGACAGATGAGCTACCTGCGCCAACAGGTCTCAAGCCGTCTTATCCAGCGTTATCAGGGAAACTACCGGTTCACAGGAGAATAAATATGGACGTAATTTATACCATCACCGGCGGAGAGTGGTTCCGCGACTCGCTCAACGCCGTGGCGGCCTTTACGCAGTCTGACACCGGCCACAGCCTGATGCGGATCGCGACGGTTTTATCGGTCGTGACCTGCGCGATAGCCTGGATACGTACCCACGATATTTTCACCCTGCTCAAATGGGTGACGGTGTTTACCGCCGTGACGATACTCATCGGCGTGACGCGGCCGGTACAAATCATCGATGCGACCAGCCCGCATGAAGTGTATCAGGTAGACAACGTGCCGCTCGGGCTGGTGTTGCCGGCCTCGGTTATCACGTCCGTCGGTCACGGGCTGGTGGCGGGGTATGAGCTGTTTATGCACCAACCTGATGCGCTCTCGTATAACGAAACCGGCATGCTGTTTGGTGCCACGCTTATCGGCAACAGCACGGACTATGAATCGACCAGCGCGGAGCAAAGCGACCTGTTTGCCGACTACGTGCAAAACTGTGTGGTCGGCGACATGCTGCTTAACAAGAAGTACAGCATGAACGACCTGATGAACAGCGAAGACCCGTATACGCTGATATTCAGCAAGCCCAGCCCGCTGCGCGGGATGTTTAACGAGGCGGGCAACTTTGTGACGTGCCAGGAAGCGGCGACTACCCTGCAAAAGATGATGAATACCGACGCCAGCGCGGGGGGCACGACGTGGACGTATTATGTGCGCAAATATCTGGGCAACAAGCCCGAGCGGGCAGCGTTGTACAGCCAGCTGATGGGCGACAGCTACCAATATTTTTACGACGCAGGCAAAAGTGCCAGCGAGATTATGCGCCATAACGTGACGCTTAATGCCCTGCGCCACGGCTTTGCAGGCTATGCGGCGCGCAACGGCGACACGGCGAGCCTGGTCAACCTGTCTGCGGAGTCGTCGTTTGCCAAAATGCGCATGTCGCAGGCCACCAGTGCCAGCATTGCCACCCGCACGCTGCCGATAATGCAGACGGTGCTGACCGGCGTACTGATTGGCCTGTTCCCGCTGATGATTGCGATGGCCATGATCAGCACGCTGTCGTTCGAAGTCATAAAAGGCTACGTCTTTACGCTGGCCTATCTGCAGAGCTGGCCGGTGCTGTTTGCCATTTTGAACAACGGCATGAACGTGATGCTGAAATCTGACACCAGCGGAATACCTGTGACCTTATCCAACCTGTCAGAGCGTCAGCAGATGTTCTCCGATATCGGGACGACCGCAGGCTGGCTGGCGTTGTCCATTCCTTTCCTGGCGTTCTATCTGGTGAAAGGGCTGGGTAACGGTGTGTCGCAGGCGGGCAGTTATCTGGGTTCCGCCATGCAAAGTTCTGCGTCGCAGTCTTCATCACAAACGGTGGACGGTAACTGGTCATTTAACAACATGCAGACCGATAACGTGCAGGGCAATAAGTGGGACACCAACAGCAGCCACGCCTCCGGGCAAATCACCAACCAGACCGGTACGGGTGCGATGGTCACGCAGACCGGCGATGGCGGGACGGTCTACAACACCACCGGCGCGATGTCGAAATTGCCGATGGATATCAACTTAGGCCAAACGACGAGCAGTACCGCACAGCGTTTACAAAGAGAAAGTCAGACGCAAGCCGAAAGCTCTCTGGATGGATATAGCCATTCCATAAACAGTGCTTATAACCAGGTGAAGCAGTTTGCGTCGCAAACCGGGAATGGTTCGACAATGACGCAGGGGGCTGATCACTCAACATCCAGCGCGTTAACGGAGGGGGCCAACTTGCAGGTATCTGCCGCTAAAGCCTATGCGCAGAAAAATCATATCAGTGAGTCGCAGGCATTCAGTGAGCTGAGAGATAAATCCAGACGCGGAGAATTGAGTGGCAGCCTCATGGCCAAGGCAGGTATTGATTCAGACCGTCAAATTTTAGGCAAAGTTGCGGGATTAGCCACAGGGGCCTCAGCAGGAATTGAATTTAGGGGCGGCGTTAGTGGAAATATGAGTAACAGTTCTGCAGATAATACACAGAAAGGGTCAACTAAAGGCGGGGATAACTCCTTTGACCAAAGCAGTCAGGAACTGAAAGATTTCAAGAAAGGTCAGGATATGGTTGATAGCGCACGCGTGTCAGAGTCGGGTAGTCATTCCGATAACTCTTCCAACACGAAACTTGAACAACTCACTGCCACGCTCGCTGAGGCTGACAGTCAATATCAGCAATATACCAACAGCATGACCCGAAGCCACGAGTATGGAGAAATGGCCTCCGCAGCGCAGACCATGTCGGCTCAAACACAAAGTAACTACACGCAGGAGTTTGTCGGATATGTACAGGAAAAAGCTCCGGAACGAGCTGAGGCTATATTAACGGATACGGCAAATCCGGCTGTCCGGGCAGACCGTGAACAGCTTGCAGAGCAGTTTGTGGAAGAAAAACTGCGTTCTCGTGTTGAAGGCAATTTTGAAACTAACCGCGCACAGTTGGGGTCGGGTATGACTGCTGTAAGCAATACGGCCACAGCAGGCGGCGGTGCTGCTTACCAGCGTGGCGATGCCGAGATTCAGGCGCACACCGCAGATGCTGCTGTGCGATCAGATAGTACAGGCCGTGTGGGTTCAATGATTAGTGATACAAATCAACGTATTTCTGACTCAGACATGGAGATAAATACAGCTAAAAATGGTATAAATAATGAGCGAAGAGGGTTGAGTGCAGCTCACCAGATGGCAGAGAGTAAATTCGACACTGAAAATGCAAAAGCTGTTGAGAACCAGCGCCTGCCTTGGGTTAAGGGCCAGGACAAAATGACGCAACAAGCTTTGGACATGCAGAAAGATCACAAGGGGAGCGGTGATGATGAAAGTAAATAAAAGTCGTAGAACAAATATCACATGGAAAGTGAAATTTTGGATTATGCCGGTTCTTTATCTCATTGCCTGGGGAAGGAACGCTTATGTCTTAGCGTCACCGCAGGCGATGACAATAGGCATTTCTGCTTTCCTATTAATGAATTTATGTATTTTCTGTCTTCTTTTTAAATCGCAATTCAAGCGGGTGGAAGATAGCTTTATTAATATTGTATTTATTGAAAAGATTGTGACAAGAAAGGCTGCGAAATCTTTTTTGATGTGGTTGCCTTTAATTGTTATAGGGTGTTGGTTAGGAGTGATTGGATTTATAGTTCTTTCCACTATAGCAATGTGGCTAAGCGCCTTTGTGTTTTTATTTTCCTCCTCGATAGATTTTAACATAATTTCGCCAGGGGCATTGAGCACTATGATAGGTAATCAGCATTCTGAAAATTATTATAATGATAAGCAATCTGCAAAATTTATGAATAATGAAAGCTTGGTGCAAACTGTTGCCTATGAGAATTTAACTCCACTTGTCTCTGAACTTCCGACAGCAATAGCCTATGAAAATACTGACTATGGTACAAACCCCACCACGGGTTTACCTATGCTCAATGATTCATATGATATTGGCGGTAACTTTTACGGCTTTGATAACAATTAAATTTTAAAAAATTAGCATATTGTTAATGCCCCTTCGTGGGGTATTGCCACTCCCTTTTCCTAAGGAAAGGTTATGAGCTTTAACTCCCGCGACTTTACGCAGGGCGGGCAGGTTGCGTTTATGCGCCTGCGGATGTTCCTGCAAATAAACAACATCATTTCGTTTTATATGATTATGTCATTCATGATCATCACTGTTGCGACATTATTTATTCGCATGAGCACACAGAACATCATGAATGGGCTGATGTACTGGTATGCCACAACAATAGCGCCTTTCCAGAAGCACATTGTTAATCCGACGGTTTATCATCTGGATTATTACGGCAAAAAACTTAATTACACGGCGATGCAAATTGTCAGTGACTCCTATACGTCGTACTGCGGGAAACTGCTGAGGCAGGAAATCATTATTTCTGCGCTGATATCGCTGGTTATGGTCTTTATCGGTACGGGACTCTTTTTCTGGTATCTGGGACATCTGGGTAAAAAACAGAGTGAAGATGAAATCACCGGCGGTCGTGTATTAAATACTGACCCGAAAGCCGTCGCCAGAATGATGAAAAGCCGTGACCAGGCGTCTGATATCAAGGTCGATCATCTGCCGATTAAGAAAGACAGCGAAATTCAAAACTTCGGCATGCACGGCACGGTCGGTTCCGGGAAGTCCACGCTGATGCGTAAGTTTCTGACCTACCTGCGTGAGCGCGGTGATCTGGTCATTATCTATGACAAAGGCTGTACCTTCGTTGAGGAATATTACGACGAAACCAAAGACAAACTGCTGAATCCGCAGGACGAGCGCTGTGCCAACTGGGACATGTGGGGTGAGTGTCCGACGCTGCCGTCGCTGGAAACCGTCTCCACCTCGCTTATCCCGATGGGGGCATCGGAAGACCCGTTCTGGCAGGGTTCGGCGCGCACTATCTTCTCAGAAGCCGCGCACCGCATGCGCAAAGACCCGGAGCTGAGCTACAACAAATTCCTGCGCACCCTGCTGGCCATCAAGCTCGACAAGCTGCGCGAATTTCTCGCCGGCACGCCTGCCGCGACGCTGGTGGACGGCAAAATCGAGAAAACGGCTATCTCCATTCGCAGCGTGCTGACCAACTACGTGAAGGCCATGCGTTACCTGCAGGGCATCGACCGCAGCGGGAAGCCAAAATTCACCATCCGCGAGTGGATGCAGGGCACCAAAGTGGGTGCCAAAAACCCGTGGCTGTTTATCACCTCTAACCAGCAGCATCACGAGTCGCTCAAACCGGTCATTTCCATGTGGCTGAGCATTGCCGCTGACAGCCTGCTGTCGATGGGTGAGAACCGCCACCGGCGCGTCTGGTTTTTCTACGACGAACTGCCGTCGCTGCACAAGCTGCCGGGATTGCCCTTCATTATCGCCGAGGCGCGTAAATTCGGTGGCTGCTTCCTGCTGGGCTTCCAGTCCTATCCGCAGCTCGAAGAAATCTACGGCAACAAGTCTGCCGAAGCCATGTTCGACCTGCTCAACACCAAGTATTTCTTCCGTTCCCCGAGTGCGCTGGTGTCAAAATTTGTCGCCGAAGACATTGGTGAAACGGTGCGTAAGAGGTTCAGCGAACAGACCAGCTTTGGTAACGAGTCGGTGCGTGACGGTATCTCCTTCGGTAAGGAAGAAGAGCGGATCAATATCGTCAGCCATACCGACGTGCAGAAGCTGGAAGACCTGGAGTGCTTCGTCACGCTGCCGGGCGATTACCCGGTGGTCAAGATGGCCCTGAAGTACCAGAAACTGCCGAAAGTCGCCGAAGCCATCCTGGAACGCGACGTCGAATCCAGCCTTGACCCGGAGATAGAAGAAGACCTCGAGAGACGTGGGGCGGAAGAAAGCATGATGGATGCATTATTCAGCCAGGACGAACCCGCCGAATACCCGCCGGATACGGCAACGCTGCCAGCTACACCGGCCGTGGTTCCCGCCGCCAGTCTGATCACTCAGCCCCATTTGCCGGTTCCCGCAAACACGGTGATGAACACACCGCCTGCGCCAAAGACGACGACGCCTGTTGCTGCTGCAGCGGTAGCTACAACAGCAACGGCTGCAGAGACGGCTACCGCCGGTGGCCGTGATGAAGATATTGAGATACCCCTGCCGCCTGGCATCAGCGAGGACGGTGAGATCTTCGATCCCGATGCCTATGAGCAGTACGCCGCCCAGTCCGAAACGCAGGATGCCACGCGCCGCGAAGAGGTGAATATCAATCACGCCATTCATAACCGGGGAAAGGACGATGACGGAGGCTTCTACTTATGATGAGCATCAGTCCGATTGCCGGCGATGCCGGCTACTACGCAAGTCAGGATAATTACTACGTACTCGGCAGCCTCGAGTCCCGCTGGCTGGGCAAGGGCGCTGAAAACCTGGGGCTGACCGGAGCGCTGCTGGACGCCGAGATGAACGCCATGAAGGACGGCGTACTGCCCGATGGTTCGGTGCTGTCGCGCGTTGAAAACGGTAAAGAGACGCACCGTCCCGGCTATGACCTGACGTTTTCGGCGCCTAAAAGTGTGTCGATGATGGCTCTCATCGGCGGCGACCGGCGGTTTATTGACGCGCACAACCGCGCGGTTGATACCGTGATGAAGGAGGTTGAAGCGCTGGCCAGCGCGCGTATTACCGAAGGTGGTCAGACGCAGACCGTGCTGACCGGCAATATTGTTGCCGCGCTCTATAACCACGATACCTCCCGCGACTTAGACCCGCAGCTGCACACCCACGCGCTGGTATTTAACGCCACCGAAGCCGACGGGAAATGGCGGGCACTGGCCAGCGACACCAAAATGAAAACCGGCTTTTCCGAGACGATGTATGCCAATCAGGTAGCCCTGGGAAACATCTACCGTCACGCCCTGCGTCAGGATATCGAAAGCATGGGTTTTGACACCGTTAATACGGGTAAAAACGGGCTGTGGGAGATTAAGGATGTACCGGTTGAGCCGTTCTCACAGCGCAGCCAGGCCATTAACGCGGTCGCCGGTGACGATGCTTCTTTAAAGTCCCGTGATATCGCCGCGCTCGATACCCGGAAGGCCAAAGTGGCCTCCGACCCGCTGGTACTGGTGGCGGAATGGAATCAAAGGCTGAAAGAAACCGGCTTTAACCTGCCGGACTTTGTCGGGCGGGCGAAAGCGCGCGAGCTCCGCGGGCCGGAGACCCCTGAACCTGCAGCAAGTGCGGTGGACATGGCCGGCGCCATCAGCAGTGCCATTTCTACGCTCAGTGAAAACAAGGTGCAGTTTACCTACTCTGAACTGCTGGCTAAAACCGCTTCGCAGTTGCCCGCTGAACCCGGTCTTTTTGCACTGGTGCGTGAGGGCATAGATACCGCCATTGAACAGCAGCGTCTCATTCCGCTGGATAAGGAGAAGGGCATTTTCACCTCTGATGTCCATCTGCTGAACGAACTGAGTGTGCATCAGCTGGCGAAAACCGCGATGCAGGAAAATCGCGTATTGTCTTTCCCGGACCGCGCCGTTGAGCGTCCGCGAGCCTACGGCGACGCTTACTCTGTTTTATCTCAGGACAATGCGCCGGTGGCTATTCTCTCTGGGCGCGGCGGTGCAGCGCAGCTACGTGAGCGCATTGCTGATGCGGCCATCATGGCGGGTGAGAAAGGGCGCGATATCACCATCATTGCCGCGGATAACCGCGGCCGGGACTACCTGTCACAGGAGCCGCTGCTGACCGGCAAAGTGATGTCCCGCAGCGCGCTGATGGCAGACCTGACGCTGTCCCCGCAAAGCACACTGGTTATCGCTCAGGCGGAAAAACTCTCCCTGAAAGAAACGCTGCTGATACTGGAAAAAGGTCAGGCACAGGGAGTGCAGATGCTGTTTATTGACTCGGAAAACCGCACCGGCACCGGCAATGCGCTGTCGGTGCTCAAAGACGCTGGTGTGCCGCAGTACAAGTTCTATGACAGTCAGAAAATCCCCACCACTGTGGTGAGCGAAGGCGATAAACGCCTGCGGTATGGCCGTCTGGCTCAGGACTATGCTGCCCTCAAAGCCGAAGGTCGGCCGGTGGTGGCACAGGCCAGCGGTCCGCGCGAACAGGTGTTGCTCAATACGGCTATCCGGACAGAACTGCAGGCGACGGGTCAGTTGGGTAAAGACGAGCGACAACTTTCTGTTATTCAGCCGGTGTGGCTGGATGGCAAAACCCGCAATCAGCGCGACAGCTACCGCGCGGGTATGGTGATGGAGCAGTGGGACAGGGAAACGAAAACGATGTCCCGTTACAGCATTGACCGCGTCACCGACAGCACCAACACCCTGCGCCTGATTTCAGAAACCGGCGAGGTGCGTGTGGAGAAAATCAGCGGACTCGACAGCAGCTGGAGTGCCTACACGAGTAAAACGATTCCGGTCGCCGTTGGCGAACCGCTGATGGCCGTCGGCCGCGAGCTGGAAGGCAAAATTAAATCGCGGGATGGTCTGATAGTCAGCGGTTTTGTGGACGGCGGGGTCGTAGTCAGTAAAGGGGATACATCGCTGGTTCTGGACACCACACAAGCCCTGAAACTGGCCTCTCCGCTGGTGGAGGGGCTGGGCGTGAGCGTGGGCGACAACCAGACCGTGCTGGTCGCCGCCGGTCTTCGCGATATGAACGGCGCCGCACTCAACCAGGTTGCCCGCAGCGGAAATAAGGCCACGCTGTACACTGCGCTGCCGCAGGACAGGGCGGCGAAGCGGCTGACCAGCAATCCCAACTTCAGGGTGGCCAGCGAACAGGTGAAAGGGGTAGCCGGTGAGCTAAACCTCGATGCTGCCATGCAGAAAAATCGCGACGCGCTGCGCACGCCGGTGGCGCAGTCGGTCGCGCTGGGTCTGAGCCGGGCGCAGTCAAACAGTATTGCTTTCAGCAAGGCGAACCTGATTTCCGCCTCGCTTGGCTGGTCGCCGGACGTCACGGTGTCTCAGGTCGACGCTGAAGTCGACCGCCAAGTTAAAAACGGTGACCTGATCAGTCTGTCACCGGTCGCTGGAGCCGGCAGCGGGCTTCTTGTGCCGCGCGTCACCTATGAGATGGAGAAATCCATCATCCGCACCGTCGCGGAGGGCAAAAATGCCGTCGCGCCGCTGATGGAAAGGGTGCCGGACAAATATCTCGCCGAGCTGACCGGCGGTCAGCAGGCTGCCACCAAGCTCATTCTCGAAAGGCCAGACCGATTTGTGGCCATTCAGGGCTACGCCGGAACAGGGAAAACTACGCAGTTTAAAGCCGTGATGGCGGCGCTCGACAGCCTGCCAGAAAATCAGCGGCCGCAGGTTATCGGCCTGGCTCCGACCCATCGCGCCGTCCATGAAATGCAGTCCGTCGGCGTACGTGCGCAGACGCTGTCATCGTTTCTGAGCGAGGAGCGTCAGAAAGCCATGGCCGGTGAAAAGACCGGTTACGGCAACACGTTGTTCCTGGTCGATGAGTCCTCAATGGTGGGCAACCGCGACATGGCGGAACTTTACCAGCGCGTGGCGGCCACCGGCGGCCGGGCCATCAGCAGCGGTGACGTTGCGCAGCTGCAGTCCATCGAACCCGGACAACCGTTCCGGTTAGTGCAGCAACGCAGTGCCATCGACACCGTCGTGATGCAGGACATTGTGCGTCAGACACCTGAGCTGCGGCCAGCTATCTACAGCATGATTGAAGGCAATCCACGTGAGGCGCTGGAGAAGGTGGAGGCCGTCACGCCAGCGCAGATATTCCGTAAAATGGACGCCTGGGCGCCGTCGTTTTCAGTGATGGAAATTAAGTCAGCAAAAGAAGATGAAAAAGAAGCGGCAGTTCAGGGGGATGACCCTGCCGACGTCATTGACGCCATCACCCGTGACTTTGCCGGACGTACGCCACAAACGCAGGCGCAAACGCTGGTGGTTGCCCACCTGAACGCCGACAGGCACGCCATCAACAGTCGTATTCATGACGCGCTGCATAAAAACGGTGAGTTGGGGAAAAGTGAACTGACCCTGACCGTGCTGGAGCCTGCGCGCGTACCGGACAAGGCGCTGCGCAGCGCGACGGGTTTTATTGACCATATCGGGCACGTTGCTGTGATGGATAACCGGCATATGACGGTGAGTAGCGTGGACACTGCACAGGGACTGATGACCCTGACTGACGATACCGGCAAACCGACGGTCATATCAAACTTCGAAAATAGCACGCAGGACATCTCACTGTACGCCCCCCGCGAGATTACCGTCAGTACTGGCGACCGCATGCGCTTCACCCGCAGCGATAACGAACGGGGCTACGTGGCCAACAGTCAGTGGCAGGTGAGCAGGCTGGAAAATAGCGGGCGCATTACGCTGAGTAACGGCGAACAGGAAAAGATGCTGGAGCCGGGCCGGTTGCCGGAAGACGGGCACATTGACCTGGCGTATGCGGTGACGGCGCACGGGGCGCAGGGTGCCAGCGAGCGGTATGTCATTACCCTTGAAGGGACTAAAGGTGGCCGTAAAAGGATGGCCACCCGCGAGGCCGGGTACGTGACACTGTCGCGTGCCAAAGAGCACGTTCAGGTTTACACCGATGACCGTGAAGGCTGGCTGAAGCAGCTCGACCGGCAGTCAGCACGCCATTCGGCGCACGACCTGCTGCACCACGATACCGACCGCGCAGCCCTGGTGGCCGAGAAGTTGCTGTCCACCGCCACTCCGCTGCAGGACACGCCGCTTGGCCGGAAACTGCTGCAAACCCGCGGCCTGGATGCGGGTGAATCCATGGCGAAGTTTATCGCCCCCGGAAAGAAATACCCGCAACCCCATATCGCGCTGCCCGTCTGGGACAGTAACGGCCGGCGCGCCGGCGTTTATCTCGATGAGTTGCGTTTTATGCCACAGGGCGGCGGCGCCTGGCTGAGCAATGAACCCCGCATCATGGGCAGTGAAGACGCGCGCTTTGCCGGCCTACAGGCCAGCCGCAACGGCGATACCCACGTGGCCGGCAGCATTCAGGAAGGGCAGGTGTTAGCCCATCAATACCCGGACAGCGGCGTTCTAGTCCGGCTTAGCGGAGAGGGCATGCCGCACAACCTTCCCCGGGTCACGGGCACAACGCTGGCTACGGATGCGGAAACCCTGCGTCAGGCACTGCCGTCTGACGGTGAACCCCTGCCGTTTATCCCGATGCATGACGAGAAGCAACAGGCTGCGCTTGAGAAAGCGCTGCATGCCGCCGCTGCGCTGCCCGAAGACGAGAAACTGCGTCTTGCCGCGGAAGCCGCGCGCGCCGGACTGGCGAAATCAGGACCTGAACCGGATGAGAAAACCCTGTCTGAAGCAGCAGGGAAGCGGACAGATCTGCCGGATCTGACTGCGGATCCTGCTGTTATGCAGATCGCGGCGAAGGAGCGGGCGGCAACCCGGTTGCAGCAAATGGAACGGGACATCGTCATCGAGAAGACGTTTGGCGAATAAAGGAGATAGGCAATGACCAAGATGGATTTTTTACTGCGCCTGAGGCGCTGTTCAAAGCTGGACACGCTGGAGCTGGTGGTCAGTCACCAGCGGGAACGCATGTCCCGGGAGTGGATGAATGAGTTTGAGCTGGCCGCCGATCACCGGCGCGCAGAAATCATCGTGGGCAAGTTGTTTGACCGTGTACCTAAAGCCGTCTGGCAGCAGGTTGCATGAAGCCAATGGGGTCAGCAGCACTTCATATGCGTGCCCAGGCGTGAAGCTGGTCACAGCAGGATAAAGGAATTCAATCGCAAGGGATTGTGGGGAAAATATGAGTAATACAGTGCAGATTATATCGGATAGCAGTACGCCGGTATTCACGGAAGACGCGCCGGTCAGCAATAAGCGCGGGGAATCTAACAGACGTCGCAAGGGGCATTCCAAAATTCACCGCCGCTATACGCCTAAACTTTGTTGTGCCGTGCCGCGGGGAACCGCGTCGAAAGTGGCTGCCCGCGTGCAGAATCACGACTGGCACCGCAATCTGGATCTTATCGCTCTCAGGCGCAAAGGTTATGTTCCCTACACGAAACGTAACACCCCAGACTTTGTCCCAAAGCCTATGCGTATCAGGGCCAGGGAAGAAATCAGACAGACACTGACGGTGCTTTCGATGGCAATGGCTGCGTATTGTGACTACAACCCCGACAGTGATTACAACTTCGAGATCATGATGCCGTTCGAGCAGATTGCTGCAGCAACCGGAATGCTTCATGTCTACGAGAATGGTCGTAAAGCCTACGACAGTCCCCGGGAAGCGCTGTCAGTCATGGAGCAGATGGGCTACGTCATTGTGGATCACGATAAGGATCCGGATGCGGGCCAGAACAAACCGATGCGTATCTGGCTGGCCGATAAATTTTTCACGTCACGCGGAATAACTGGCGAAGAAATTCGTGAATGGCTCGGAAAATTTAAACTGTGGGCCCTTAAAAAAGGGCTGACAGAGAGTCTGCGAAAGAAATATGAGCACCATTTATTGCGACTCGAAGCTTTCGGGCTGAACCTGAAGAGGAAGCATTCCTTACGCAACCGGCTAAAACAAATCAAGCGGTGGGTCGTCAGTCCCGATCTCGAAGCGATTAAGGCGTCCTCAGTGGCAACGCTGGAAGGGAAGCTGGATGAGCTGGTGACTCAAGACAATATGCGTATTGATCATTTGCTTGACGATAAAGACGTTCAGCAGCGGGCGCTGAGCAGAAAACGCAAACAGCAACATCCGTATTACAGAGCCTGGGTCCTGTGGTCAAACAGCGTCATGCCGCATGAGGCCATGACTCTTGAAGCCGCATTCAGGCATGCGCACCCGGGGCTGGTGAGTACTGACCCGGAAACATATTACCGGTTATTGCTCGAGCACGCGGATTATCGCTGACTCCCCGATTTACCTACTTCTCCTGACTACCATGCGCCGGCATGGGATGCCCTCACGCCCCGATATCTCGTAATTCCTCAAATTTATCGCATTTCATCTCCTGACGTCGTTTTTCTTCTAAGATTTTAGAAATTTTGTCCCAGAGGCATCGTTTTTTCTGTTTGTCTTCGGCGGACATCTACCAAAGATGAAGTTAATTTCGTCGTCAGTAAGACTTCTGTCATTAACTTCGAACGTAATTTCTGAACAAAAGAAGCCCTTTAAAAAGGGAGTGTTTTCAGTGCGGTATTGGGAACCGCACTTCAAAACAAAATGATTTCCACCCTTCACTTCGTTACGGGTAGTGAATCTGCAGCGCAATCGTTATATAAGGCAATATTGACAATATAAGGCTTGTAACCTTATATTTGTCTTAAGTTGATGCTGCAGTTTCAAAGGAATGACATGGCCAGAGTCGAATGGACAAAGCATGCTCTTAAACAACTGAAGAGCATCCCGGGAAACTACCGGAAAGCAATCAGTGAAAAGATATCTATGCTGCAACGATACCCTGCCTTAGTCGCCAACCTGGATATTAAAAAAATGGCAGGTGGGGAAGGGGAGTTCAGGATGCGTGTCGGAGACTACCGGGTCATTTACAGAATCGAAAACGGTGAGCCGGTTGTGATTACCATTCAGCGTATCGCAAGAAGAACATCGACAACTTACTGAGCTCATGGCTTTAGACGTAATCCAGACGGGAGTTTTCAATGAACCACATTCAATTTATCACTGATGAGCATGGTGTAAAGCAGGCTGCTGTCATTCCGATGGAGCTGTTTGAGCGTCTGATGCAACAAGCCGATCTCGATGAGCTTTATGAAGACATCAGCGTTACTCCGGGTAAGCATGATGATGTGCAGATCCCAAATGAAATTGTAGAAATCATGGTGAGTAAAGATGTCACCATCCAGGCGGCGTGGCGTATTTACCGTGGACTGACCCAAAAAGACGTTGCCGAAAAACTGGGGATTAAACAGGCCGCAGTATCTCAGTTCGAGAAGTCCGAGAACCCACGAAAAGACAAAATTGAGCGTTTGGCCCAGTTGTACGAATGCAAAGTGGAACAACTGACCATGGACTGATGCACATCAGTCCTGCTCTTAACCCAATCACTAAATTAGTTACAACATTCACTTCGTTCTCTTTCACTACTGCGTGCAAATCTGAAACTCCCGAGCGCACCTGACCACCGCACCGTGCACAGATGCAGCCCCTGAGGGGAACCCGTCCGCCCTGAAAAGCCCCCCGGCCGAAGGCCGGGATCAGTGCCGCTTTAATAGACGAATGTTGTAACTACTGCATTGGTGTTGCTGTGAGAATTTCGGGAACACGCCCGTAAGCGCCCAGAGGGCGCCAACGCGGAGATATGCCACGGCTGCGGCTAAAGCCTTACCGTGACCACTCCGACGGCGCACAAAAGATATGGTGCTTGTTTAAGCGGGTTGGCTTAGCAGGGAAGGGGGAATTGGTGAGGCCATTCAGAACAAGGCGCCCCTCAGAATCAGTAAAATCTGAAACATTCTCTATCCCTTCATGCGCTAAAGCGCATAAAATAAAACTATAAGGTTTTATTTCGAGCAGGGTAATATCGCTCCTAAGTGGCATAATAATCCGTATCTCAAACATACAACTTTAATATGAGATTTCTCATTAAATCAAAAATGAAGGGAACATGGATGTGAAAAGTTCAAATCGCGATTTGGAAGAGTGTAGTACAGGCTTGGTTTTTGGCCTTTTATTATTTTCATTTTGTTTAATTTTTCTTGGTGGATTTATTATTTACGCATTTGGTTCTAATGTTTTAGATGCAATTATCGGTGGTTATATATATGGAGGTGGGAACGCTAGGATGGGGATTCATTCCTCTAAACTAACCAGTGGGTTTGAGTTTTGGATTGCTTTATTTGTATCAATATCTATGTTGTTACTAGGTATGTTATTTTTTACGGCAGCTTATTTTGGCATAGTAACTTCAATAGCTGAAGTCATTTTCAGAGTTAAAAAAATGATAACAAAATGAAGCTTTCGCTTTTTGGTTAGATTGGGTTTCCCATTAGCGAAACCGATCAATTGGTCTTTCCGCGTAGACATACATTTACGCTTGCAGAACGGGTAAGCTAAGACCACTTAATCAGGCGGCAAATAATCTGAGATATCTGATAGTAGCACCGGCGGCTGATGGCCAATCGTCATAAACAATAATTAAGGAAGAAAACAAAGTGGCAGAAAGGGGATCTCAAACACATGATATATTTATCTTGTTATTAATATGTTTATTGGTAGGTGGTGCCTCCGCACTGGGAATCTGGGCAGAACTCAATACGATACATAAAGCACACCTAACAGGGTGTTTTCCAGGAAATCCCTACGCCATCGGAAAAGCGGCAGCACATCCCCCCGTCTGCATTACCGAGGGAGCCTCTTTTACACATGAATTTGTCATGAGTTACATCCTGATAGCTATCCTATCGGCCGGGGCCCTTTTGGCACTGACGCTCCCCGTTTTGTGCATTTTTACGGAGCTCCTTACGGTTTTACTTAGCATCATCACCAGGCTGGCAAACCTTTTTTCTTGGGCAAGAGATATCACAGGGGGAAAAGACAAACACATGTCGCAAAAAAAATTGCCGTTGCCACCCCTGGAGCAGCAACGGCAATTACTTCGCAGGCGGTACAGGAAAAAAAGAAGAAAGTCATCGTAATGATCCTCCCCCCTCTGGCAAGCTCATCGCCGCGCATCAGTGGCTGGCGATGCGGCGCGGGTGGCCGATATCTTGGCCGAGTGACTCATGGCTTATATCGCGGATTTTATGAATCAACATAATTGATCTTACCCAGCCATAGTGGACACGGCGCTATGCCTGTCTGCACTTTCGCTTCCCCAGTACCGGAAAAATTGGTTTAACCAAAACGTCGCCGTTCCACGGGGGCAGGTCATCCCGTCAACGATGATATGCAATAGCCTTGAGGCTCTGTTATTTATGGTTAAAGAGGGGCGTGGTATTACCTGCCTGGCGGACTACTCAGTTTAAGATGCTTTTGATGCAACTGAGCTCAGGACCATATTGGATAGTTACGTTATTCACATCACTACATTTCATATTCTCTGGCCAAGTATGCGACAGATGACGCCAAAGGTGGGTGCATTTGTCGATCATATGACGGCATGTTTGACCTTTTTATGGTGAAAAAATGAAGCACGTTATGACAGCACACCGAATGGCTTCTGATACAGGGCTGCTGTTGCAGCCCTGACAAAAATAAACTTAACTTAACACTAAAATATCATGAAAATCATCGACTTCAGTGCTCAGCGAACGAAGTATCAGTTTCCGAGTGCAGGCAATGCGGTGTACTCAACGGATACCCATGCATAACCTGTAGTGTCATCTTTACGTACACGACCAATGCCCGGGAACGGCAGATGAGCCGCACCAATGACATAACCTTCTTTTGCTGAAGCAGCCAGTACGCGTTCGCGTGAAGCAATGGCCATTTCCGGATACACATCCAGTTCAATCGTTGCACCTGGGTGCGGCAGCTGAATAGAGGGAAGGTGAGAAATATCACCCCAGAACAGCATTTTTTCACCGGCAGAAGTCACCATAAAGGCTGTGTGACCTGGCGTATGACCCGGTGCCTCAACGATGCTGACCAGCCCCGGAATGAGGTCGTCCCCTGGTACGAAAGTGTTGAAGCGATCGCTTGCAATATAGGGTGCGGCAGCATCCTGAGCAATGCTAAAGAACGGACGCTGATCTTCTGCGAGAGTGGCTGCGAGGTCGTTATCCAGCCAGAAGTCAGCATCATCTTTATGGGCCCAGACGGTCGCGTTACGGAACAAAGCTTCGCCTTTATCATTGGTGATGCCACCAATATGATCAGGGTGCATGTGTGTCAGAAGAATAGTGTCTACGTCTTCAGGCTTGTAGCCGGCAGCAGCGATGTTGTCTAGCAAGCGTCCCATACTTGGACCCGCAAAGTGAGCCGAACCTGCGTCGATAAGGATGAGGCGATCACCGTTATGGATGAAGAAGGCGTTCACTGAGGTATCCAGCGCACCGCTGGTTGGCAGCAGTTGTCTGGCCAGATCGGATTTACGCTCTTCGTCAGTGATCCCTGAGAGTGACATCGGGTCTAAAGTAACGTATCCGTCATACAGGGGGTCAGTTTGGATATCGAAAATTATTGTACGTTAAGGTTATTTTTTGTACCTCTGAGCTATGGTAAAACTTGACCACTTTGACAGGCAGCTTTGAGCGAACAGCAGAAGTTCGCTGCTGTTCACTCGGGAGAGTGACCTTCCCCCTGATAGACCGCCACTACCTTTCACCCTCTCTTACGGTGGTTCACGCCAGCGACGCCCTGCCACAGCAGTTGAACGCACTGCAGGAAGCCGGAGGAGGGCTGGCATTAACACCGGTCAGTGAGCAGCGCGTTGGTTACGGACTTACGCTGCTTAATCATTTCAGGGGCATTGAAAGACAGGGATTGGGTATCGACGGAAATGCTCTGGCCGGGGGAGGAAACATGTTTGAAACGCTTCGTATCTCTGCGCTTACCCAGAGCGGAGAAGCTAAGGATGAAACGCTGCCTGATCCTCGGGAACTGCTGAGGTTAGCAACGCGGCGCTCAGCTGAATCTCTGGGGCTGAGTGATATTACCGGCACTCTGGAAGAGAGAAAACGGGCAGATAATTAACCCTGACAGTCTCAATGTGGCAGGTTTTGGCGGCGGCGATCCTTCATCACTTATTGTTTACTCCGCTCAACCAGATAATGTTGAGACAGTGATCATCGATGGTCGAATTGTAAAAAAAGAGGGAAAAATGCAGGGTGTTAATCTGGAATAGCTGCTTAAGGCCGTAAATATTTCCGCAAAATCGTTATTAAAGCGCGATGAACCCTAAATAACTGTTCGCAACAGGAGATCACTTTGAGGGCGCTCAGCCGGATTGTGCGATCTGATTAATCACCAAACTCAGCATTATTCGCCCTGGTGCAACGCTGGCTGACGCCTTCAGCCAAAAAGATAACCTGGTGGATGCTCAGGAAGCCGCAAACTGCCCCCGCCGTGCAAGGCCGCTAAGCCGTCAGGAGCGGGAAGAGTATGACTTCTGAACCGACGTCAATGGTGGGTAGGATCAGTATTCCTGATGGCAGGTTTACAGAGAGACAAGATTTATCTTGCCTCTCTGCGGATTGTGCACTAATCCCTGAGCACTACTCTGACACCGTGGAAGGCACAATCTTTGTTTTGACGCACAAACGGGAATACAGCCAGCCAATAAGCATAACGAGAGCGCCAGTCACACCGACGGCGAGAATGACTATCGCACCAGCGATACTACCTTTCTGGCTTATCAGATCAAAGATCACCGGGGAGAGGAAAAACAGCGTTGCCCCGCCAAGCATAGAAATAAATCCAAGAACGGCAGATGCTCTGGCGGGATCGGCCGTTCTCAGTATTTCACTTCTTATTATCGGTATATAAGCGCCTTTACCAACCATAAACCCGCTATAAGTGAGTAAAAATAGTGCGTAAGACCAGCTGTTTTCGACCAGAATCACCAGAAAAATACCGTGAATTAATACCGCTATCAGGATAAATGTTATTAATACGCCGAACGATAACGAGAGCCTTGATATAACGGTAGATGCAACGCCGCTGCCTAATAGCAGGAAACTAAACAGCATGGCTATCGAGTCTGAAGAGAATCCTTTTTCGCCAAGCAGCACTTGGGTAAAAGGGATGGAGAAAAATTCAATAAAGTAGAGGCAGGAATAAGCAATCGCTAGCGAGCTAATCCATAATTTTCCAGAAAAGTCTTGCCGTTGTGAGCCTCTTTCACGCTTGCTTTTGCCGCTGACCTGACGGTTTTCAGCATCATGGTGTGGGCAAAACAGATGAACCGTGGCGATAGCTGCTGCGATTGCGCCAATGCTTAATATAAACAACCCACGCAATCCATAAAAATGTAAAAGAATGGCACCGCAGTTCACACCGACGAACAGAGAGAAATTGCGACTTGCCGTACCAACAGATTCTGCCACACGATACTTGCTGGCAATTATCAGGTTAAGCAAAGACTGGCGGCAGCCTGCAGAATCTGAAACGGCAGTCAGACTGTGCCCCATCGCCACGATAATCTGAGCTGCAACACACTGTGAAAAACTGGTGCTGAACACCAGCAGCGTAAGAGAGGCAATAATCAGTGCGTTGCCGATATAAAGTCCGCGCCGGTGTCCATATCTGTCAGCTGCATAGCCTGAGGGAACGTCGGAGAACAGTTTGGTTCCCCAGTATGCTGCCTCCAGCCAGCCGATCTGGGCAACGGACAGCCCGATGCTGAGGTAAAAAGAGACCATTATGGCATAGTGAAAGGTCAGGTTTCTGAATACGCGAAAAATAGAAAAACCAAAGATTATTTTATGGTAGTTCTCTTTCAGATTCCCTTGCATAAAAAATGTTCTGTTCATAGGTTACACCAGCGGGGTGTCGATAATAAGTTTGATGCCATAATGTTGTGCGATGGCATTCAGTCCGTGACGGTTTTGCTCAAGCGCTAGGCTGCGTTGTTCTGCGGCATTAATAAACCAGCCCTGGGAGTCATAATTGCTTCTGAAGGCGTTAAACGAGGCGTTCTCATCAATTTTTATATAGAGATCGACATGATCATCTATAGTCAGTGCAGCATTTTTCTGTACCGCTGGTTTTCCTGCTTCCAGCGGCGCGATATGATGTCCGACAGTGGTTTTTACTGGCTGTTGCGGGATATCGCCAAAGTCATTGCCAAGGTAAGCATCAATAATGGCCTGATCGAGATTAAACGCATAAGAAGAGATAATCATCTTACGGCCATTACCACCAATTATTCTTGGGTTGATCTCTATCAGTACTATCTCATTACCCGTATCAATCACTTCGACATGGAATATCCCACGCCCAAGATTGATGGCGGCGACGCAGTTGATGGCGTAGGAAGATATTTCTCTGAATTTATCTGCACTGGTATTGGCGGGTATAATTGCGCCCAGCTCAACGAAGGATGAGGTATTCCAGACAATTTTTTCAGTAACGGTGATACATCTTAATTCACGACCATTGGCAATCAGCTCCACGGAGTACATTTTGCCGGATAAATACCTTTCGGCTAGAAATCCATGTGATAACACCTCGGCATCAATGCCGGTATCATTTGCCGAGGGCTGGGCATGTTGCACCAGAAACAGCTGTAAATCTTTTTCATTTTCTATGATATCGATAAATTTGCTGACTGCCCCACGGCGAGGTTTGACAATCAGCGGCAGGCCGATTTCCTCAACGGCACGGTAAATTTCTCCTCTCTCGCGTAGTTCATACCAGGGCAAAGTCGGAATACCCTGCTCATGTAGAAAGGCGCGGCAGCGCAGCTTATCCCGGCAGATTGCGACAGCCTCAGCGTGAGTGAAGGGGAGATGCAAATCATCTGCAGCCTGCGCACAGGCATTAATGGCTATTTCAAAAAAACAGATAACGGCATCGATCTGATGCTGCTGAGTGATGGTGGCTAATGCGGATCTGACATCTTCGCGTTCGGCGCTATTGTCCACCCAGATTAAATTCTGTAACCGCGACTGCAGCGCGCGGAATTCCGGCCCGTCATAAGAGTCAGAATAACGTCGTGAACCGACATAGCTGACCCGGTAGCCGGCATCCAACGCGTAATGGAGCGTTTTAAGATTGGTATAACGCGTTTCCACAAAAACCAGGTGTGAACTTTTTGCTTCCATATCTCTTCTTCCTGTACGTCACCGAGGAAATTAACCGTGAAATAGTATTGAGACCATCTGCGGCGATAAAAACGCGATCTTCACCTTGATTCGATAGCCTGACAGAGAGCGTCAAATGAAGTGAGTTCAGAAATAGCGCTACCGGAGAGCGTAATGCCAAATTTTTCTTCAACTTCCAGCGCAATTGCGATTTGAATCATTGAGTCCCAGCCAGAAATATTATTCATTCGCAGCTGCTGATCGGATTTACCGACCGAGTCCGGCAAAATCTGATTAAGCAGGGCACGTAGTGCGCTGCGCGAGTGCGTTACTGCAGCGTTGACCCCCGCCGGCGTGGGGGCTGTTTTTTCTGGCGGGATATCGTGCAGCGCAGCGGCGCTTTTTTCTTCATCCCGTAACTCGAAAAGTCCATTACTGGTCAGAATGTAATGCCCTGCCAGACGCTGCTGCTGAAGCCCCGTGGTGAGCACGCTTTCTGCCACCTCTTCCGGTTCAAGCGGCGTTGTGCCAGGGAGATCCAGAGCAGATGAAAACGCGCTGCGCGTTAAATCACACAAAATAGTGGTGGTTTCGATGCCATTTTCCCGGTACCGCAGAGCGGTCTGCTGCAGATACCAGTCTGCGAGGCTTTTCGCTCCTGCGTAGTCGGTTAGTGGTTCACTGGCCCGTTGTTGAGCAACAGAACCAATATTAATGATGCGCCCGCGCTGGGCGGCAAGCATGCTAGGCAGAGAGGCTTCCGTCAGCGATTTCAACGATTGGTAATTGGTGGCAATCAGCTCCTGCAGTGGTGCGATGATGTCGGCGCTGGCGCTGTGAATAATCAGCGCTGGCTGGTACTGTTTAACCGCCTCCGCCAGCCTGCTTTTTCAAATTGCGTTGCACAAGCGGAGCCTATTGCACCGTCAGATCCGGTAATCAGCACAAGATTATTTGGCTGCTTAAGCGTAAATTCAGCGGTGAGATCGGCGGGAATTTCCCATTCATCAAATCTGGCCTGTACCACCATTTCACCTGAAATCAGCGCAACGGTTTTTTCGTATGCCTTGAGCTCAAGTTTCAAAATCCTTTTTTCCGCAGATATATGGGTTATTTTAGCGGAGTAGGTAATATCCCGGTCATAGTGTACCGGGCTGTGTGCGTTATACGATGATGAGATAATTAAGGATGGCACCCCCGGAAAGGCCATTCCCGCAATAGCTGAAAACGGCGAGGTCGCCAGCCCCAGCGGAAGTATCAGCTGAGCACTTCCCGAGGCAAGAGCAAAGTCGCGGTTCCAGTGCAGAGGATTTGAATCTGCACTGAAGTCGCGGAATTTCTCGTAATCTGTCAGAGAGAATGTTTTGTCAAACGATACATACTGCCCAACAGAAAACTGGCTGAATTTCATAAAGGGAGTTCCTCAAGCCCTGAAAGGGTCACTGCCGGGATGGCAACACTGATGCTGTCGGCGCTGGCAGTCCAGCTACCATCCTGCTCGGTAAACTTTAAGCCGCTGAGAATATCGGCGACGATATGGTTTTTACTGGTTTTAATAAATTCCACGCGGAGAGCACGCGCGAAACGCTCGAAAGTCTGTTTTGTCAGCACGTGAAAAATAGCCTGCTCAATACCTTTACCAAATGCGCGACAGGAAATAACGATTGAATCGACAACCTCATCTTTCATCACCAGTACGCCCATTATCTCCTGCGGATTATATTTATCTGTCACCTCTAATACCTTTACCGTATAACCACGATCTTGCAGAGATTTTAAATCCAGCGCGCTGTATCGCTTAATCGTGGTATTAAACTGATTGGTTTTTGTCATCAGCTGTTCAGCACGCGAACTGTTTCCGGACGATAGTGCCGAAAATGTCAGCGTGACATTGAGCTCCTTAATAAAGGAGAATGCGTCAGAGGCGCTGCTGCGCGCTGTGGCTACGGTTTTGAGCTGCTTAAATGACTGCACGCGATGACGGTCATTTTCGGTGATCAGCGCCCGGTTAAGCCCCGGTGTTTTAATCAACACTTCACAATAGAGGGCTGGTTCATTGCCCAGCTCAGGCACAATGACCTGCGGGAGCGTGCGTCTGACCGCTTCGCGCTCAATCGGATTATCATCCAGGAACATAATATTAGAGAGACCGAGATTTAAACGGCTCGCAATACGCTGGATTGAGTCCGCCTTTGGTTGCCAGTGGATCTCATCGTCGACGAAGTCATCCCGCTGCAGAACCATTTCCGGGTGGCGATCAATAATTTCCCATGCGACATCTGCATCGTTTTTACTGGCGACAGCCAGTCCGATCCCACACTGCGACAGGGACTTAAGCAGCAGCTGAAAATCTCTGTGGGCGTTGCCCGGATAGTCTCCTCCCAGCGCCACGCCTTCAATGCCATCATCGGTTGCCACACCGCCCCACAGCGTGTTATCGAGATCCACCACAATCAGACGCACGGAAAGACCGCAGCGGTCGAGGATCAAACCGGCTATCCGGTTGGCCGCAGCCCGGGCAAACTGAGGGGACCAGGGCGTACGCGCCAGATACCAGGTGCGCGGATCGCGAAGCGGGCTGGCTGCCTCTGCGGCCAGGGTTGCGGTATCTATCAGGATGCCGCCGCGCTGACGTAACTCTGCGCTTAGCTGAGCGGCAAGCTCTTCTACCTCTGCGTCATACCGTGTGGAAGAAGCACCAACGCCTTCATCCGCCGGCGCAGAAATGCTCCAGACCGGTTTAAACACCACCACCTGATGGTCACTGTTTGCCATCCATGAAGAGACAGCGCTGTGCCAGCGCTGTAACCGACTGTGGTGGCTCTCCTCATCGAGCGCATAACGCCCGGCCTTACCGCTGATGCTTTCGAGTGTATCGGCAATAATCGTCAGGTTGGGTTTGAAGTCGCGGAGGGAAGAGTCGTTTAAGGTCAGATCCTGATAGAAGTTGCCATAGTGATTGGCATAAAAAACAAAACGTCTTGACGGAGCAGCGATCGCCAGCTGCTTTTTTAACGCTTCTACAAGGTAATCGGGATTCTCGGCGCTGAGCAGTGCAACGCGAAACGGCTGCTGCTGCTGCTGTAACTCAAGGTTGGCAATATCGGCAGCGACCCGGTTGCCTTCTTGCAATAAGAAAAATGGGCTGGCGGCCATCTCCCGGTTACAGATGTTCACGATAGTGCGCAGCCAGACAAATTTAATCTCTCCCTGTCCCAGCGCAAACGAGGTAACGACCCCCTCTGCTTCTGCTGTCAGCCCCGCCGCGGCAAAGTTCAGTTCAGTGTTGATATCGCGGCGGCGCACATAAACGCGCATATCCGGGTCAACCGGCCCGTTGCCGAAGTCCGCAAGGATATTAAAGGTTTTAAATTCACGGTAGGGGACGGCGTGCTGTTGCTCCATTTTATGCAGAAAGCTGAGGTAATCCCAGGCTGCGCCAATCATCAGCGCACCGGCATTCTGCTCTTCAAGCACCGCAAAAACCGAGCGCGGACCATAGGCATCGTGGTGATCGGCATTTAAAAACAGGGGGGATTTGGGGCCGATAACCACAAAAGAGAAAATTGGATTGGGTGTGCGCCTCGCTTCCGGCAGACTCAGCACCCAGTCCGCCAGCACCCCGGTTTCCGACGGAGAATGGTGAATATTGAACTCTTTGCCCGCTGAATAGGAAAACGTAAATGCGGGAAACAGTAACGTTTTACCCTGTCTTACTAGTTCTCTGATTGCACGCAGAAAACTCCATTTGGCTGTACCGCGTTTCAGCCCGGAGAGCGTTGGTATTGAGGAGTGCACTTCAATAACATCGCAATCTGCATCCAGCACTTTATGGATGGCAAAGAGGATCTCCCGGGTGGTTAAAATCTCCCTTTCTCCCCTGAAGGGGATACCCGCAGAAAATACCTGACCAGTTCCCATGGCGATCACCTTGTTTCCCCGCTGTTCTGCGCTGAAAAAATTTGACGATAGTCGGCAAGCAGGTCATTGAAGTCGGCATAAACCGTTGCACCCGACGTGCGCAGTTGCTCTGCTTTTGTCCCTTCGCCAATGCCCAGGAACTCATAACCAAGATTTCTGGCGGTCTTCAGATCCCAGATGCCATCGCCTATCGATATCACCCGCTGTGGCTGGCGGATTTGATAACGCAGGCTGCCAGCCTGAACGGCCTGCTGGACAATCTCTTCACGCGTATGAAACTCTGATGCCGTAATCAGAATAAAGTCATCAGGATCAATGCCAATCACGCTCAGCTTGTGCAGAGCGCCTGAACGCAGGCTGCCGGTGGCGAAAACAATGCCCCACGTCTGGCTGAGGCTGGCAATAAAAGCAGAAGCGCCCGCAACTGGCGTCACCGGATGCTGCGCCAGCACCTGGTCATAAGCGAGGCGGTACTGCTCTTCAAGCTGTATAAGGTCTGGTTTACCGTTAAAGCCCGCCAGCTCCCAGGCTTCATAAAAGATCCCGCTATCTGAGTGGTGCTGGTATTGCCCCCAGTCAGTGGATAATGCCGGGAAAGGGAAAGAGCGTAACGACTGTTCAAACGCAATCTGGTGTGGACGCACGCTGTCAGTCAGCGTGCCGTCAATATCAAGAACAATAATTGAATCTGCGGATGACATTAAAAGATCTCCAGTTAAAATGTTGCCGGAAATAACACACGGCTGAAGGAAAGAGTAGCCAGAAAAATAAGAATCAATGCGAAAAGATAGAGCCCCTTGTGGCTGAATTTAGGGAAATAAAATTTACCGGTTTGTAGTGCCACCATAATAAGTGAGTAAAGAATATAAACGACCGATGCTGATTGCTGCGCCGGGAACAGGTTGGCAACAATACCCAGGGTCAGCGGTAGATATGTCACCGGCACGCCAACAAAGAAACCGGGTTTGTCTGAGCCCACGGCGGTGAAATAGGCCAGCCTTGTCGTTCCTGCGGCGGCAAGGATAAGGCCGCACAGAATGCCAGTCAGCGATCCTCCCTGTGCAAGCGTGACAAACAGCGCGGGTGCCAGCACGCTGTGACACATATCTCCCAGCGTATCCAGCCCCTGGCCAAACTCGCTGAAAAGCAGTGGACGGTTTAGCGTTTTTCTGGCTAAAGGCCCGTCAAAAACGTCGGCAATGGCACCCAGCAGAATAAAGCCTAGGGCCAGAGACATCTCTGATTGGGTCAGAGAATAAAGTGCCACACAGCCCGCAATAAACCCGAAAAAAGAGCAAAGGTTGGCCCGGTCTTGATAAAAACTCAGCATATTAAGACGCCACTGCAGAAATAAATTTACTGGCTTTACGTAAAACCGCGCGTGAAATAGCCTCTGTCAGTTTTCTGTTATCTTTACCATTACGCGAAGAAACGCGGAAATATTGCTGAGAGTCTTGCAATATTTTTCCGGAGCAGTCTTTAAGGAATATGGCATCTGTCTGCAGAAGTTCTGTGATCAATTCACGTGCGGTTCCCAGTTCATTATCCAGACGGCAAAAGATAAAGTTGGCCTCAGTAGGGAAAACCTGTAATCCGGGAATATCGCTGAGCGCTTTTTGCAATGCTTGCGTTTCATCAAACACTTTCTGACATGAGGCTTCGTACTCTTTGCGGTGAGCGGAAAACATTCTTAAATACTCTTCAGCAAAGGAGTTGATGTTCCAGATTGGCAGCCGCTGGCGCACGTCAGCAACCCGCTCCTGATTTGCTGAGGCAAATAATCCCAGACGAATGCCGCCAATACCGTGCGATTTACTCAGGCTGAACAGCAGCGACAGATTAGTATGCTGCAGCAGATCAGGCAGGAATGACGGCGTGCGTCCTTGTCCCTGGAAGTCGACAAAAGACTCATCAAGAATTACCTCAATACCCAGCTCCTGCGCGCCTCGAGCAATCAGGGCGATATCCTCTCTGGTCAGAGCATTACCGGTCGGATTGTTGGGGGATATCAGCACAATGTGCCCGACACCGGTTTCTCTTGCATATTCAAGGATTTTTTGTGGACTGAGCGCAAATCCATCCTCTTCGCTCAGCATAAAGCGTCGCACCAGATGCGCGGGGATAACCGCTTCATATTCGTTAAAGGAGGGGCTGGGGATCACCAGCGGTTTGTTAATGCCGGATAACAGCAGGGGGATCAGCTCACTGACGCCGTTTCCTACCACCAGGTTTGTTGCCTGCACGCCATAGTATGATGATAGATGTTCAACTATCGGCTTCTGCGCTGAGGGATATTCACGTACCAGATTCACTAACCGGGCGGAGAGGTGATCCAGCAATTTTTTCGGTGGATAATGGAAGTTATACAGTAGGCAGTGATCCTGCACCGGATAGCGCCAGTAACCGCCGTGCCTTTTTTCAAGCCATGTCTGTTGATCTTCAACCGGCTTGAGCAGATATTCGGCAATATCGAGGTCGTTAAGATTATCGACTTCATACCAGTCATATGAAGGAACAATGGATGCCTGAAAATCCTCAATCCCCTCGGAGATGGCTTGAGCAAAAAGCGTTTCATAGTAATCTGACAGTTCGTCACTATTTACCTTGTGCTGAAGCTGCGGTAAAAGCCAGCCGCTGGCAAATGATGATGACAGACGGTAGAAGTTTAACGTCTTGTAATGATGCGGGCCCTGCTTATGCACCGGCACCTGTTTTGGCGCGGTGACAACCAGCGGAACACCTCTCAACTCCACGCATGCGCCATCCATAAAAATCGCTTTTGGCGCAACCATGCAGGCGCTGGTATTTTTCTTACCGCCGACCAGTTGTTCAAGCACAGAGCTGCGTAAAACAACATCGGCCTCTAACAGCAGAAAGTCTTCAGTAAAATACTCTCTGGCAAGCCATAGTGAATAGATATTATTTGTCGTCTGATAGCGGGTGTTTTCAATAAAGGTGATATCGACATCAGGGAATGCAAGATTCAGCTGCGACTGAATTTTTTTACCAAAATGTCCTGTTACAACCACTATCTGATTAACACCAGTTTCCTGCAGATTAATAACCAGTCGTTCAATAATGCTCTTACCGTTAACGGGAGTTAACGGCTTCGGGATAATTTCAGTAATTGGGAAGAGACGATTACCTGTTCCGGCTGCAAGAATAACAGCTTTCTTAATAGATTCATCAGACATATATTTATCTTCCTGTGGCAATATTTTCCGGGATATGTTGGTCTTCGGTATATGCGTCAATAATTACATCTCCGACATCGTTTATGTATAGCCAGACGCCATCTAATCGCCCTTTAAACGAGGGTTCCCCTCCTGCTTTTTCTGAAGGAGATAAGCCTGCTCCCAGTCCAAATGAATAAAGGCCAGGAACGGGATTTCCAGCGATATCTCTGACTCGTCCATCTGTATCTTTCCCGGATAACCCGGTAAAGGGGCTGGCTGAACGATATCCTGTTGCGAGGATACAGAGCTCCTGATTACTGCTGTTGCTGGCAGTAATAAAGGGATTATCGCTAACGATAAAATTGACTGCAGGACTCTGTGGGCTCACAGAGCCGGTGCGGAAAATAGAGAGTGCTGCCTGATGGGAGTCGTATCTCAGTCCGGCAAAGCGGTTAATGCGACCACTGAGAGGGCAGACATCCGCGACGGGATCGAATGCATATCCTTCATCCTGGGCAGCGGCTGCGGTTTCAAAATAGAGACGTGGAAGCGAGCGACAGTAGATCGTAATAGCCACGCTTGCGTTGTCGGCAATCTCAGAGAGTCTGATAACGCTGGAGATCGCGCTGTGTGACCCGCCGATAATCGCGACGCGCTGAATCTTATGCCGGTGTAACAGGGCGCTGGCATCATCTTTATCGATACTCAGAAACTCGTCAGAGGTGACAGCAACGGGGGCGATATCATTGAGTAGCGACTGCTCAGCCGTCTGGTATCCGCCACAATTGGTGAAAACGAATTCACTTTCTGCCGTGGCGATATTGCCATTATGGTTAAAAGAAATAGAAAAACTCTTCCCTGACCTCTTTATCTGCGTAACCTCTGCTTCACGATAGAGTGTTATCTGATATTTTTCAGCCAGACGTGAAATTATTTTTTCTGCCAGTCTTTCTAACAGATCGGCTACAAGAGATAGCTGTGGTGCTGTATCCGGATAATCTCTTAAAAATGTGAGTGCGTCGCCGCCGATAAAATCAGAAGTTAATTCATAAAATCGTGGGTCGTCGATGCATTCTAAAAAAACAGATGAGAGGGAATTGGCTGTTATCTGATAATATCCCAGTTTGCCAGCTCCCAATCGGGGTGATTTTTCAAAGATGGCAATACCATTCTTTGCTATCTCTGAAAGTTTATTTTTCCGATATGCAGAAAGAAGTAATCCTAAATTGGCTGGTCCAAAACCAACTAATGCGGTCGTATACAGGCGGTGAGTATTTCCCAATATCTGTCCCCCTTCCTTTGTTTTGTATTTTATCTTCGTGGAAATATGAATTTCATTAATGTTTGTATATCACGACTGTCACAAAAAATCATATAAGGATTTGAGATAACTTTATGACAGGGTGGTGTTTCGTAGGGGGGGAGAGTACATCCTGATGGATAGTCGGGTGGATACGGAGAGTGAAAACCCGCCTCTGCTATAAAGTGGGCCATCCCTGAGAAGATGACATTGGATTTGAACAAGGGGTCGGACGTTGAGCAGACTACTCAACGTCGTCAGATAGCGACTTAATCTCCCAGTTTTTACCGGGTGGGGCCTTCAAAGTAGATGCTACTGATATGACAACTACGCGGTTGTCCCAGCACAAAACGAATGGTTTCCCAGATCGAGCGCCATTCAATAAACGCTCCCCCATTTTGGATTGGCTATGGATAAACGTATCTAACCCTGTCAGTTCGAAATCCGGGGGATACAACCCGGTCACACGTATATTCTCATTGGAGAGCAGATGAGAAATTTTATTTGTAAACCCGCTAAGTCCATGTTTACTTGCAAAAAAAGCGGGGTGCGCAATTGAATCCGTAAAATTATGAATCCCGCAGGAAGATATAATTGAGATAATATCCGCACTTTCTGAATGCCTTAATCCTGGCAGTAATGACTGAGTCAGTAAAATCGAACCTGTCAGTCCTGAACTGATAGTGCTAATGATTTCTGTGTCTGGTTGGTCGTCTAAAGATCCTGACAGCCACCGAGCAGCATTGAGAATCAAAATATCTATGGGTTTGTCTGAAGTTAATAACTTTGAAGAAAACTGAGAAAGGGCATCAGGCTGGGTTAAATCACAGACATACCTGAAAAAAACCTGCCAGCGTGTTTTTTAGTTTTTAGAGCAAGAGATTACGACGTTAAAAATTATCTCAAGAAGATCATCTAAGATCAGTTCACCCTCGATAAGGTAGCTCCGAAATATCGACCGTAATTTCACATGACTTAGATTCACTAATTGAATTCAACTTTAATATAATCATGGAAAATGATATTAATGATAAATCCTGACTTTTAGATGGCCCCAGCATAACCCCTTTAATTTCTGATAACTTATAACCATGTATGGCCAGTATCCTGTTTTGTTTCATGATCTTGGCTACCCGGTTTCTGCTGCACGCTTCACCGACTTCACGTAGGTCGCAGTGAACCCTGCGATAGCCGTAAACACCACCGCTCAGTGCATAAGAGTCGCGGATTAATTGCTGCCATACGCTGGGTCTGAAGATCATTCTATTTTCTAACAGTCGGCTCTGTCGCCTGAGCGAAGCGACATATCACTGCTGCATCAATCGCATCAGTTTTGGCGAGCTTCTCCAGCGTCCGGGCAAAGTTTTTAACCTGTCGTGGGTTAACCACTGCGACGGGAAGTTTTGCCAGCGTGAGCTCATAGCAAAGTGGGCCGTGATATTTGCCCGTCGCTCCCATAGAAATGAGTTCAATATCGTAGTATGTGAGCAGGCTGATTAAGGCCTGAAATCCTGAGGGTGTATTGTCAATACTGAGCCAGACAATTGTCTGTACTGATAAAAATATCGAATTTCTCTTTGGCAATATCAATGCCGACGTACGTTTTAGATGTCATAACATGTCTTCCCGCCTTGTCTGATACGGACTGACGTTGCCGTCGTCCTGGCAGCTGTTCGGGCTCATCATGAAACCAACGTGGCGCAATAAGCTCCTCGACGGGCTTGGAGTACCAGAGGAAAAACGTGCTGCCACGCCGGGTACAGCGCAGTAAAACTAATCTTTGTGCAGCAACTACAAACATACAAGGACAAGAAGGGAGGCGTTAAGTACCTGTCATATTCAAGAAATAAAATTCTTTGTTTAATAACTTCGTTCTCGCGTTCAAAGCTTCAACCCCTTCGCAATACATGACCTTAAAGGTATTGAAAGACGGATCCTACTAAGGCACCACGCGGTTTGCAGATTATCCCTTGGCGGGACGACCGTTACCGGCGCGGCGCGGCGCGGCGCTGCTTGGCGTTGCGGATCACCGCGTGCGGGTAATCGCCGTTAAGCCTGAAGTCGCGCCTTTTCAACGCCAGCACTTCATTGATCCGCCCGCCGTTATTCCACAACGTGGAGACCAGAGCGTGCTGTGACCAGTCGGGTAAGTAGTGGAGCAGGGCGCTGACCTCCGGCAATAAAAGGTATCTTGGCAGGTCGGCATAGGCCATCGCCATCTGGCGAAGAGCCAGCGCGCGCCGGTGATCTTCCGGACTCACCATTAACATCGGGCGGCGTGTGGGACCCGGCAGCGTGGTCAACTCAGTCATCGGTCATCTTCCCCCTTCAAACAGAACCGTAAATGTCATCACGTTTGGCAAAAAACGAAGCAGATCGCGCTACGTAAAAAATAGCGCCAAAACAACCCTTGCCCGTTTTCCAGAATTAACACAGCGCTGCCTGCGCAAAATTGTCCCCCGGCGGCGGCTAAGGTGACCATTTTCGCCCAGCGGCGGGGCGGATACCACGGCAAAAACTCGTGGGCGCTTCCGGTCATCATTTCCGACTTGTGGAATTATGCCATAAAACGGAATTAAATAATTTGGCATGTTGTAGAGGGTGGATCCGAAAAGGATCCTTTTGATGCTGTATTTAGTGCTCATTAAAGGTGCCGAATACCAGATGGTGTGGTCATGGCCAAAATCGCGCCCGAAGGTCGCGGTTACCGGTAATTGCAGAAAACGGAATGCGATCGGTCTGGAGTAACAAGCGGCCAGGTTTTACAGAAGAGGGAGGCTATGTTGGTCAGTGGGATTTTGCTCATAATCATTCAGGCAGAATTGAGGTAGGTGAATTCTGCAAACTTTCGTGGGTGATAAAGGCTCGATTTTTTAATCTCCGCAATCTGCGTCGCAGAGCCGGCTTCCGGCGGCGATTTTTAAGACATTGGTGATAGTGTGCCGAAAATTGGCGGCCCGATCGACCAGAATAAATACCAAAATGGTGATCGGTCGTTTTGGGGAGTTTTCCGGTATACGGGAAAAAGCCCAACGTGCGGGGGAAGGTGAAAGCGGTCGGCAACGCCCCCGTTCCCGCCGCTTTACCGCATCATACGGTATGCAAGCCCCTGATACAGCTGAAATTATACCGTATCGCCTGAAAAAAACCTCCCTTTAACGTCAACCGAAAATTTCTCCACGTTAAACGGGAAAAAACCGCAACATCTAGTGTTTTTTGAGATGACAAACGCTAAATGTAGTCTTATCCACAAAAACGGGGGATAAGTCTGTGGGCAATTAGGCAGTCTAGGGGTAAACCCCAATCAGTCCGAAAGCGTGACAGGTCAGCGTGTGGATGCCTCTCCAGCAGTCATGGACACCCTGGGGCATAGAATATTTTCACACCACGATATGACCCCATGGAGCATTATTGTTATAAAAGAGAAAAATAATTAACGGCATTCCATTAAAACACCTAATAGTTATTAAAATAGTCCTCATAATTTAAGCGGTAGATTATTATAGCTAATGCTAACCTTCTGTGGCGACCAACTCTTTATAAGGGGACGTGATATAATCTTCTTTTACACAATAAAGGCTATAACAATGAATAGAGATAACGGCGTCGTTTACAAAATGCTGAAGTTCGTCAAAATCAATGGTCAGGCTCAGTTACTAGACTTCCCTGAATTGTCACCTGAAATTGCTGAGTGGCATTTTCATTACCTCATCGACAACAGGCTGGTGTCTAGCGTTCAGAGTAAATATGATGATCAATACATTATTACTGGCCTCACGACGGCGGGTAATATGCAATTAATTGAGGGGACTGAATAATGGCGACGCTTATCATTGTAAAATACATAGTCTGGGGTGTAGTCTGGGCGCTCAGTCTTTGGGTGAAGAATATGAATACAAAGCTGCCATAACAAATTATGGCAAGCCAATAGAAAAAAACTGACACTCAAGCGAAAATATATAAATAATCTATTTATTACGGTCATGTGTTCTTTAAAAATTTTTTATTAAATTCATCTGCTAACGCGGGCAGTATACTATTAATTCTTTTGATATTCATAAAATGACCAGTCGCGTATCTCGTAGCCAAGTGACAGATAAAGTCTGTAATACGTCCAGACCCATTTATGATTGTAAGAATTAAAATAAAAGTGGCAAACTGGTCCTCTCTTAAACGATTTCTATTTCTTTCTAGAACTGCGTTACAGCATGCGTTGAAAACCTTATCAATATTATATCCAAAAGGATTGCATTCATAAGTATTCCCCAACAAAATATCACTATCACTAAACCAATGTGTATAGGAAACCTTCTTCAGGTAAGAATTAAAAACAGATGCCATAAAAAAGTTGATTTCAATTTCTTCATTAAAATTCTTTACGTACTTATTAATTAAAGAAGAAATATAAATCCCGTGCATATCGTCTTTCGAACGGCAAAGACTGATGAAGTCATTTGGGGGTAAAATATAAGGTAATTCTGAAATACTGTGCAGCAGCACAGCCTCCTCACGGTAAGAATATTCAATGTTATTAGCTGCATCTAAAAGTATAGAGAACGTATTAGATAGAATATTCCCTGAACGATACTTAAGATAGTTTGCCACTTGTGTATCGATGGTAAAAAATGGCAGATTGCTGGACTTTAGTGCATAAAGAGATTTCATATAAACAGGACCAGTCATTTTACTGATAATCCGAAATTCATTTGTCGAATTAGTAATCTGTAAAGTAAGCGGTGTAATAGAAGGTAAAAGTCTTTTTAGATTTTTAATAAATGTTTTAAAAACCAACTCCAGAGTTTCAGAAGTAGTGATTGATAGTTCCCCACCAGGTCTTACATTCATTGACATATATGACTTATTATCAATATCATCTAGCCATTTACGCAAGCTATTAATATCTTCCTCAATCAAGTTTATAGTCACCCCCTGATTTACAAAGTGCTGACTCAAAGATGTAAGGCAAAGATAGACCACTGTCACAATATCACTGCTCACACCGCCACTCAGCAATTCCCCCTCATTAATGAAACCGATGTATTTAGTTCTCTTATGTGTCAGAAGTTGCAATGCAGACTTTACAGAATCATTTTTTTCTAAATAACAAGCCTGAATACTTAGGAATATACTCTCTTGAAAATCCATCATCGAGGTTTCGTTACTAATAGGGAAGAAATTCTTAATAGCCTCTACCATTTTGTCAGGGTCACGAGGTAGATGGATTATTTGAAAAGCATCTGAACCATCATTCGACTCATGTCTTATCGCACTCGCCATTCTATACACGGCGACATACGGGGGTAGTTTTTCCTGCAAGGTAATAAGTTTATTCCCAACCATCACCTGAACTCCAACTTCTGCACTGAGAAGGGCTTTTCCAATTAAAGAGATATTACTCAGAAAATATAAGTTTTGGTTAGGTTGATTGTTTAGAATTAACTTAGTGAATGTTGAACCTGAGTCAATATATTGGACTCCACATAAACAATCATCCAAAGAAGAAGACAGAACGTGTTTCTCACGTTCAGGCCCTATCATTAGATGATTACCCACGTCAGAGACGAATTTAGCATTTTTTTCAGGGGAAATAAGGAAAAGATTCACCGAAATGAGTTCTATCAGATCATAACGATTTAACTTTGCCAAGATGCATAAAAAATTAAATACAGTGGGAGAATGTGAAATAATGACAGAAAAGTCGAAGGTATTGATGACATTCTCGGCCTCTAGGTTCTTCCTCAAACTATCAAAAGTCATTAATTTAAGAACAATAAATTGCAAATCGCTTGTGTCTTTAACACGAGCAATGACTTCCTCTGCGCGCTCAGGCATGGAATGATAGAGATAGGATTCCATTAGCTGACAGAAAACAAACGTAGGTTTATCGGTATCTATAATATTTTTTTCTGCATTATGAAAATCGAGATACCGTCCACATGAGTACAAATTAATAAGATATTGCTCGATCAGTGGAGAACACCATAGGTTTTCTCTCCGGCCTATGTACTTGGCCATAATGTCACATGCATCTTCCGGCAGATCTGTCGCACATAGCATACTTGCAACTTTAAGGATAAACATGGATGACAGTTTTCCCTCAAAATCTCCATCAAATTCAGAAAGAAATTTTAATATTTCCCTGACACTTTCACTTCCATTACCATTAATGGATAACTTAACGCAAAGTTTGGAAAAATTATTCTCAAGGATATTTTGACTACCTATAATTTCAACACCTTTGAGTACCCAATTGGAAAGCTCATCGGGTGTCAAAACATCTTTCGCCATCAAAAAGTCAGAAGTTTCAACATTTGTTTTTGAAGAGATTTCATCTACAAAATTTAGTCGATACTCTTCATCTGACTTACACCTTCTGACCACAGCCATCTTATTATTTTCGTTAAAAGGCTCGTCAAAGAATAAAGACTTTAACTCTGCAGCAAAATCCGGATAGATTATCTTTAACAAATCCAAATTTTCGAGACATAATTTACGCAAATCATTACTTTGCTCTTTGGTAAAGATATAAATAGGTACAATAATATTAAACATTCTTATATCGTTTCCATGATATGTCGCCATAAAAGAAACGATATTATTTATAAGGCATTCCACTTCGTTTTTACTTTCCTGAGATAGCAACCAATAGTCGGTATTACTTAATAATGGGTTGAGACTCAATGCTTGCGTATACAGGAATATCACAGTGGAGTTGTTATTTGCATAAGTTTTTTTTAAATACTCTGCAATATTTCTTGCCTCAGTTGAACATTCGACCCTCATCAACCCAGCTACCAGCCCGACCAGTTCTTCTTCAGAAAACTGATATTTATTATTTTTTGCCAAAGTCAACAAATCATGTTTTTCTGTGAAAAGCTCATACTTAACCGCCTGGGTGTTATTGCCAGAGACAGTAAAACCCTCAAGCCTATTGCGGGCCTCCTCTTCTCCTTCTTGTCTCAAGGAGGCCCTTAAAGCCAGAGATATAGCTAAATCCTTTATCATCAGGTCTTCAGTAGAACGAATGATTTTGTACAAAATCCCTAAATCTACATGATGGTTAGCATTTTCAATGATTGAGCATCTAACATTTATTAGATGTAACAGCGAACGGACATCTTCACTTAAGTTAGCGATACTGGAGATAAATTGAATTTTTTCACGTGCTTCAGGAATACTTCGATTTGAGAGCAAATTTAAAATAGTTTGAATGGGTTCCCGTAAATTTTCCGGAATTACTGTGCTCGAAGTAATATAAATATTTTCAATATTACATTCTAACTTACTTCCCCATACATTATCTCCCCTACCATGATGAATTTGTGTATTCTCTATCATGGCCTACTTACCAGTATTGACTATTTTATTTCCACCAACATTGTCACCAGTACCGAAATGAGTCTGGTTTATTGTTGTAGTGGAGCCTTCAGGAATATTCTGCAGAATCTCAACAATATCTGGCTGTGTATTTAACACCTTTTCAATTGCTTTTTGGCTCATATCTTCATTAACACTCAGCTTTTCGAGCTTATCGGCCAAGATTTCTACATGTTGGTCACTGGTGATAAACTCAGTCAACTTTTTCTTTATGCCCTCCTTCGTATATGAAAGTCCCGTAGAAAAAATATCGTAAATACTTCTGGCAAGAATTGCTGTTGTCAAGGCGCTCATTATTTACTCCTCAATTGAAATCAGCCAATTTCGGCTCCGACCAATATAAGTTAAACGTGTTCCAGTATTTTAGCAATTACAGACCCATCAAAATCAGTACTAAACTCCCTAAGTCCATTAAACCACACATGGTGACAGTAGATCCTTACAGGGCAAGAGACAATTCGAATCATTCAGCCTTAACGCATGTTGGTACGCAGACTCGTCACTCGTCAGTAATCACGACATCCATAATAGGCAGCCTGGGGGAACCCCAACATAGTGAAAACTGCATTGGGCAGTCTGCGGGTAAACCCCAATCCGGGAAAAATAAGAGCGTACGAGTGAAAGCTGGTCGAGAAGGTTGCCCAGGCTCATGGAAAAGGAGAAGGAGAAGGAGAAAGAGAAGGAGAAGGGATCGACCATAGTAACTTTGCTGCCATAACAAATTATGGCAGGGCAATAGAAAAACCTGATACTTAAGCAAAAGCATATAAATAAGAAATCTATTTATTAGCGCTATGTGTTCTTTGAAAGAATTTTATTAAATTCAGCCACTAACTCAGGCAGAATGATATTAACTTCTTTGATATTCATAAAATGGCCAGTGACGTATCTTGAAGCTAAGTGGCGAATAAAGTCTTTGATAAGTCCAGAATCAACTTTGTTAATAAGAATTAAATAGAATTTCGCAAACTTGTACTCTACTGATTGTGTCTTATTGCTTGCAACAATTGCGTTACAGCATGCATTGAAAACCTTATCAACATTACCACCAAAAGGATTATTTTCATAAGTATTTCTCAGCAGGAAATTCTTATCATTAAATAAATCGGCACGAAAAACCTTCAATAAATAAGAATAGAATATGTGGGTCATGAATTCGTATAACTTAATTTCTTCATTTAATTCCCCGCGTACTTATTAATTAATGATGAAATATATATACCATGACTATCTTCTTTGACTTTAGAAATACTTAAGAAATCTAGAGGGGGAGAACGTACGGAAAATCAGAAATACAGTGAAGCAGTAAAGACTCTTCCCGTAGAGAGTATTTAACATTATGAGCCGCATCTGAAAGTATTGAGAACACATTAGAAATAACACCTCCCAAACAAAACTTGTGATAAAGCGGAGCAGTATCCCGTTGCATCCGCTGTTTCCCTGATACTGAGTTTCTTAACCTGCCGGTAGTACAGGACTTTCTGATGACGCTCTTTATCGGCCTGTTTTCCCGGTATTTACTCAGCATATGTGCGCATTCAATTCCCTGTTTATGCCGCAGGCGGCGGCTCAGCTCGTCCTTATGCAACATAGCGACCCATCTTATTGATGGCGGTTATTCACGGCGCGGGTAGCCGTATATGCAATTTTACTGGCATCAGAAGCTTTGCCAGTTCCCTTCCGTTGACTCCCCGTTGTTCCTGGCGGCGCGTCCGTCAGGTAAAGATGGCTTTAAGCCTACACTACCTGTCGATGTGGGCAGTCCCTTTACCGGGGGGGAGCCGATGACAAAGGTCGAAACCAGCTGGTTCAGCACGTTAGCCTGCTCCATCAGCGAGTTTGCGGCTGCTGATGCTTCTTCAACTAGTGCAGCATTCTGTTGTGTCACGTCGTCCATCTGATTCACCGCCTGGTGGACCTGACCGATGCCCAGCATCTGTTCGTGAGCGGCGGCCGCAATTTCATTGACAAGGTCTGCAACCTGCCCGATAGCGTCCTTCAGGCTCCCCATGTTATTCCCAACCTCTTCCGCCTGCTGTGCGCCTGTTTCTACAAAACGCATTGAGGACTCAATGAGCACTTTTATTTCGCGCGCTGAAGACGACGAGCGCTGCGCAAGATTGCGAACCTCTCCAGCCACTACAGCAAATCCACGACCTTGCTCGCCCGCCCGCGCCGCCTCAACCGCTGCATTGAGTGCCAGAATGTTAGTCTGAAAAGCAATGCCCTCTATGACGGAAATAATATCCGTGATTTTTGTTGAGCTGCCTCTGATATCGGACATGGTCTGGAGCATCGTGGTTACCTTCTGCGCGCTGTCTTCTGAGAGACTACGGGCGTTCTGCGAGAGCTGGCTCGCGGTGTCGGTATTCTCTGCCGTCTGACGGACCGTTTCGCTCAGCTCCGACATGCTGGCCGCCGTCTGTTCCAAGGAAGCCGCCTGCTCCTCGGTTCTGGCTGACAGGTCCTCATTGCCTGCGGATATCTGCACAGAGGCCGTGCTCACGGACTGGGATGATGTGCTCACGGACATCAGCGAAGCCGCAACATTTCCTGCAAGCTCGTTATATGCCCTTGCCATCAGGCCAATTTCATCATTACGCGAGTCGTCAACCCGGAGAGTAAGGTCAAGGCGTGAATTTGCCAGCTGCATGGTGGACCGCATGGCATTAAGATTTCTCCGGATGCCGGTTATCGTTCTAACAGCGAAAAAAGCCAGCACAAAAATAACGACCGCTGAGCCACCGATCATACCCCATAAAGATTTCTGATAAATTCGGGTGTTATGAACGTTGAGCGACTCTACAATATCCACGTTCAGTTTCAGCTGTTTCTGATAGCCGGCGATCAGGGTGCGGGCAGATGAACCACTGCCGTTACTACCCTCGATTGCCGTAAGCGATATGGCGTCATTCTGCGATCGTGACCCCTGAAGGAAAGCCGGGAGCCTGCTACGGAAGTCTTTAATGTTGGTAAATGCAGCCTCAGTCATCTCCCTGTCTTCTTTATTGGAAATATTATTTTCGAGATAATAACGATTAAGTGACTCCAGCTGACTTACCTTCTCGTCGAGGAGCTTCTCTAGGTTGGCCTGCCTCGCCAGGTCAGTTGAGCTCTGATGGCGATACATCAAGTTAATCAGCTGGTTGCTGCCATCCACCAGTTTTCCCATTACTATAATGGAGGGGGTTGCATTACTTTGTATGTACTGGAAGCGTGATTGAAACCCCGTCAGCACCAGTACAGCTACGATTATCAGAGTGATAAACGAGGCGATCAATAAAGAAAAGATTGTGAGCAGCCTCTGTGTAATCGTCATATTTTTCCACCTGTTCTGTTGAAAGACTCAAAAAACCGCTAATGCGGGACTATGTGTACTTATCGGCATCAGGCGGAAAATAGTGAGCAGTATCAGCTGTCATTGGTAAGCTTCAGCCAAAGGCCGTATTGATTTATCCTGGCATCAATATTGGGAAGGGATCAGGACAGACACTGCCGCCGTGAGGGCGATTGTGGCACGCATACGGGAAGAAACGCCGAGAGTCAGCAAGTCGCAGCGCAGTTTTGACCCGAAATAAGGCTGTGATGTTACCCCGTCGGCAAGATTGACGGCAGGAGAACGGGCTCGCTAGCCTGAAAAGCGGACATTGGCAAAGAAATCCATCGAAAAACCAAATCAGGATTATTTTATAACTGAGTGATTTAAAGATTGATACTTGAAGGGGATAAATAGAAAATGCCTGAATTAATCAGGCACTTAAATAATATTATTTCTTATATTGTTCGTCGGTTACGGGCTCAAGCCAAGTTGAATTAACTCCGTCAATCGATTCAACAATAGCAATGTGCGTCATTGCTGTATCTGAACTCGCTCCGTGCCAATGCTTGATGCCTTCTGGGATCCAAACAATATCGCCCACATTCATTTCGCAAATTTCTTCACCTTCTTCCTGCAACCAGCCGCGGCCTTGGGTAATGATGAGCGTCTGGCCCAGTGGATGGGTGTGCCAGTTAGTACGTGCACCAGGAGCAAACGTCACAGTTGCGCCGCCAATAGTCGCGGCGCCGGTACCGCTAAATGGTGAATCAATTCTTACTTGGCCAGTAAACCAGCTTTCAGGGCCTACGATTGATGCCTGTGAACCACTTTTGATAATTTTCATGTTGTCCATTAGGTTTCCTCTGTTAGAAAATTTGAGATGTTGATTTACAAAAGCCAGTTATTTTTGACGTGTAATAAATACTTCTTTAAATACAGGTAATGCTGAGAAAATATTTGGCCAACCTGCATAAAATGCTAAATGCGTCAGCACTTCTGAGGCTTGGTCATGCGTTAATCCATTATCCATCGCTCGGTTCAAATGGAATGGAATTTGAGCTACCTGACCTGCTGCAACGAGAGCCGCAACGGTTACCAGGCTTCGGTCGCGAGGCGCCAAAGCAGGGCGAAGCCAAAGATTACGAAAAAGGTAATCCGTTGTGTTTTTGACGACACCCGGGGAGGTGCTGCCAAAATTATCCTCAACAAATTTTGCTCTCTGTGCTTCTGTATTCTCGTCTAACGGTAATAGGTCGTCATTTGAGGTTGGCAGTTCAGATAGGTTAACTTTATGACGCTCAAACACTTCTTTTGTGGGCAAGATCGCAGCCATAGCATTGCCCCAGCCTGCATAAAAAGCTAGATGAGTGATAATCTCTGAAATCTCAGAGGGTTTAACACTGTTATCAATGGCACGATCAAGCATTGGTGACATTTCAACTTGAATATTGCGTGTAATGACCGCAGCTAAAGTGATCATACTTCTGTCACGAGGTGATAATTCGTCTTTATCCCATACTTTAATCCAAACATTTTCAAGCAAATCATTTTTCGTAAAATCTTTGAGCGCTGGCGCGACCATTTTGATTTCATCAAGAGTTGGGGTTGTTGTTTTATTTTTCTGATTGCTCATGAAAATTTTTTCCTCTAGGAATAAAAGCCTGAATTTTACAAAGGGATTTAACCTTTGGCTGAAAGGCGTAGAAAGATCTTATCGCGAACAAGACCTCATGATAATATGCAAAAATAGGAATACACTTATTCATGGGTGCATTAATGATTCAGGAAAATTTAAGCGATCTTTTCGCGTTTATGACCGTCGCCCAAGTGGGCAACTTCACTAAAGCTGCTGCTCAGTTAAGGGTCTCTCAATCTGCCTTAAGCCGAACAATCAAGGCATTAGAAGAGCGCATGGGATTTGCTTTATTGACAAGAACCACACGAAGTATGCGTATAACTGACGCTGGACAAAAAGTTCTTGAGGCGATCGTGCCAAGGTTCACTGAGCTGGATCATGATCTTGCTGCCTTAAGCGATTTGAGCAGTAAGCCAAACGGGACAATAAGAATTACCACGATTGATTATGCTGCCGAGACCTACATATGGCCTAAATTGATGCCGCTTTTGAAAAAATATCCTGAGCTTCGAATCGAGTTAATTAACGACTATAGCCTTGCTAACATTGTTCAGGAGCGTTATGACATCGGTATTCGATTAGGAGACCAAATTGAAAAAGATATGGTTGCTAAACGGATTGGCCCCGACATGACTATGGCAATTGTTGGTTCCCCAAACTATTTAAAAAAATGTCCTGCTCCGGAGACACCGCAGGAGTTATTGAAGCATAACTGTATAAATTTAAGGTTGCCTACGCATGATTCCCTTATGTCTTGGGATTTGAAGAAAGGTGGTCAGCAAGTGTCAGTGCAGGTAGAAGGCCAGCTTATCTTTAATACTAGTTATCAGATGCTTAATGCTGTTATTGATGGATTTGGATTAGCTTATCTTCCCAAAGAGATGGTTGAAAAGCATGTTCAAACAGGAACGTTGACCTGGGTACTGGAAGAATGGCATCCAACTTATGTTGGTTTTCATTTGTATTATCGCAGCCGCAAGCAAAAGTCTTTAGCGACCACACTTGTCATTGATGCATTAACCCTTTGAATATATTGATTAAATACGCACTAAAGACCTTACAACAAAATTGAAAAAAACCTCAAGGCGTACTTGACCTAATCTTTTTCTCGAACTATCACAATAGTAGGGCTGCTTTGAGCGAAGTATAGTCATTCGTACCCTGAGAATTACACTTTGAAGTGATTCAGGGTATGCGCTTACTGATTACGAATAATGAGCGAGAATCATGTGATGATCGCTGCTTATCTTTCGAACCCGTAGGTGCTCCTGTAGTGGTCAAGCAAAACTGGCCACGGCTTCAGAGTTTTTCCAGAACAATCGCTCTGATTCATTTGGCGTCAAACCACCATTAAATTGATGAGGTCTGAGCAGGCTGTAATATCCCGTTATGTAATTCGTTATGGCTGTCCTGGCTTCGCTAAAATTAGCGTATCCATTATCCGGTACCCACTCCGTTTTCAGACTTCTAAAAAAACGTTCCATGGGGCTGTTGACGCTCCTATTTCAACGGCCGCAGTTGGGCTCGCCCCAAATCAGTTAAAATAAGCGGATAAAGCTCTCGTACGATGTAGCGTTCAAGGCAACGTAAAATTTCTTTTGTCGACAGTCCTTCTCCTGTTCGACGTTGCACATAGACTTTTGTTCGCGGATCGCTGCGCATGCGTACCAGGACGATTGTCCACAGCGCATTATTCGCCTCACGTGAACCCCCGCGATTCAGGCGATACCTGATGGTTTTACCTGAGGATACCGGCAACGGATTTACACCACAAAGTGACGCATGTGCAGCTTCATTTTTTAATCGTTCAGGATTATCACCAGCAACTGCCAGCAAGATGGCTGCAGTTTGAGGATCTACACCAAACTGTCTCCGTAAGCTTCCGGCATATTCTTGGGTTAAATTATCCAGTAGCTCATCCAGTTGCGTGAGTTCTTCCGCGAGGGCCTGCCACCGTTTAGCCAGGCTTCGAAGTGTGCAACAAAGTGCCAGGAGTAATGGTGATTTCTCAGCAGATTCAAAACGCATACACGCAGTGACGCATTCGTGCGGTTTTGATTTCCACAGCATGTCGCGGATATCCTGGGGGCGCTGACTAATAGCGCACGGAGCTGATTGATTGCCTGAGTTTTCGCCTTTATGGCACTCCGGCGGGCAACGCTGATGATCCGCAATGCCTCGCAGGCGCCGGATTGCAATTTGGGAACGGCTTTGGCACTCCCGGAAAGGACCGTTCTGACGGCATTCTCCGCATCAAGTGGATCAGATTTTCCTTCAAGGCGACGTTTAGAACGATCAGGACGATTGATTTCAAGAACATCGAGCCCTTTTTTAATGAGAAATCGCGTCAGTCCTGCGCCGTACGTTCCGGTTCCTTCTATCCCTGCACGTTTCACCGAGCCAAAAGTGAGTACCCAGTCGAACAATTCTTCATATCCTACCTGGTTAGGCAGCGAGTGCCTTAAGCTTCTTTTCGTCCATAATTTGCCTGTCTCCACAGTTGGAGTGAACATATCAAAAACAGGCAATTACACACCTTTAATTACAGGCTCCATGTCGTGATACCAGACTTCGAGAGCTTCGGGTAGCAGTGGTTTGGCATAAACATACCCCTGTACCTCATCGCAGCCCAGTCCACGCAATATCTTTAGCGTTTTGTCATCTTCCACGCCTTCGGCCAGAACAACATAGTCAAGCTGCTTAAGCAGCCTGACTATGTTGCGAACAATGATGCGACTGCCTTTGTCGCGGGCAATGTTACTCACGATAGAGCGATCAAGCTTGATAATGTCAATCGGGATTTGTCTAAGGTAATTTATGTTGCTGTAGCCGGACCCAAAGTCATCAAGATATATCTTAAACCCGCGTAATTTCAGCATATCTAGTCCGTTAAGGGCTGTCGGACTTTCCAGCATTCTCTCCGTCTCCAAACACTCAACTCCAAGTAGAGCCGGATCTAAACGCGCATCCCGCATTTTCTGTTCAAGCTCATCGGCAAAATTTGGCCGCGAAAAATCACTTGCGGCCAGATTAACGGACACATGTAAAGAAAGCCCCCGGCTCCGCCAGACGGTTAGTTGCGCGATAGTATGATCGATCACCCACGCAGTGAGCTCCCGCATCAGGCTGGTATTTTCCACCAGAGGAATAAATACGCCCGGCGGCACTTCGCCGTGTTCAGGGTGTTGCCATCTCAACAATGCTTCAGCCCCCGTCACTCGGCCCGTCACCAGTGAGACCTTAGGCTGATAGACCAGATATAAACCCAGGTCTTCTTGCAACGCCTGCCTCAATCCGGTCAGAAGGCTGAACTCACTCTTTTTGCGGGTATCCAGTACATCGTCATAGGTTATGCACCGATGGTCTTGGCTAATAGCTTCATGCAATGCACTGACTGCACGGCGCAGAATTTCAATCGGCGTCAGCATTTTGTCACAGAGCCCGGAGTCACCCATATGAATATTCAGATCCAGGGAGACCTCCGGGGTGATCCTGGCTTGAGTTCCCCGCAGGTTCTGAGCGATGTTATCCAGGGTCGGCCCCGTTTTCTCATGAGCTAGAAAGGCAAATCTTCCGAACGCCACTGCATAGAGCTGCCCCGACAATGGCAGACGAACCGAGAACTGTGCGGCCATATCACGGAGTAGATTTTCTACAGCAGTCATCCCCAATGAGCGCTCCATGGAGTAGGCAAATGGCATGTCTATCCCGTCAATGATGATAAGCCTGAAAGCATCCTCAGCCGAAACAGCAATATCCTTTAGCAGTCGCTGGCGGTTTGGCAACATAGTGACGATATCGACATAACCCACAGCGTACCAGGATGCCAAAAATTCTGAAATCAGGCCGGCCAGCTTTTCAAAAATATCGACCTGCTCGTCTGAAATAACCCTCGGTTGAGTATCTAATATGCAAAGGGTGCCTATTGTCACCCCGTCCTGACTTTTAAGAGGACACCCCGCATAAAAACGAATGAAGGGTGCTTCTTTCACCGCACGATAGCTCCGAAAGGCCGGATGCTGATGCGTATCAGGACAAATAATGGTCTTACCGTATTTTAGGGGCTGTACGCAAAAAGCCTCGTCCAGGCCAGTTTCCGTGACCGCGATATTCTGAGCTGATTTAATGTATTGTTTTTCATCATCGAGAACGGATACAAAACTCATCGGCATCTTCAGTAATTGGCAGACCATCTGAGTGTATTTTTTTAACGCTTCATCACGTTCCCTATCATGGCTTTTCAACAACCCGATCGTCGCGTGTCTTTTACTTTCGTTGCTGATGAGATTAGTCAACATGGCAAAGCTCCCCTTGTAACAAACGTCTGAGTTATCTCCCGCGTTGCAGGAATCTTTTTCTTCGTCAGCGGCAGGTGGCAATAAGTATTTTGTGGCTCATCCAAACCCCACATCAGGACGTTTTCCAGTGATCCTGAGGGGAGGTTTTCGCATGCGTACCCGATGAGTCTGAGCGAATCAGTCGCACAGCGGTCGTCAATTCCGGTACGACGTGGGCATCAGCGGGAATCATCTGAAAGATGGCCGCGATTTCCTTAAGCCTGTGAGACTGTCCTTCGAGATATGACGCGGACGACTTGTCTACCAGCAACGTATTTTGCGGCGTCACGCGGTCCATGCCTGACCTTGCGGATACCCAGACTTTGTCCTTGCAATGCATAGGCGACTTCACACATGAATTGCGTCACCTGATTCTCCGTATTAATGATGTGCACGATTGTACCTCCCGCCTGCCCCCTTGCGACCCTCAGATGAATTTTATCAACGGATTCAGCAATCAGCCGCACGATTTATTTTGCCCAAGCGCGCTGCTCTGTGCCAGATGGCGCAGCTCGTTAACCACCACGGCAAGCCCCGCACCCTGTTCAACTTTTAACTCTTTAAGCGCATACAAAGAAAAAGTCCGCCTTCGGCCTTATTAAGATGGGAAAGTGAATATTAACAAGACCATTTTCCGAATTTTAATATTACGAATTTGGTTCATGGTGTAAATAATAAATTTAAAGACATCCAGTGGGGCATTTTAACAACAGCTTGCTGAAGTGACCCTCCTGTGAGATGTGTATCGGCGTCAACAATTTTTTATGGTTACCGATACAATAATATTATCGGCGAATTGTCGGCAAACTTTATAACGAGGAGTAACTCTTTATAGTTAGAGTAGGATGAAAAAATAGCCCTAAATGGCTGGGGCTTTGTTAAATAAATCACAATCTTGGCTGTAATCAGGAACAGAACGCCATATTTCTCATCCTGAAGTGGTATCCCCTAGCAAAAAATGTCAAAAGCATTCAGGTTTTATTGAATAAATCGGATTTAGATAAAACAATGACCTTGTCATTACCGTCCCCTAGCAATTCGTACACTTTCTGGCATACCTGCCCGCGTCATTTTGTTCAACGCACGGTTCATCGCCATAGCTTCACCGACCTGTGCATCGTAGTCGCGCAGCATAAGATGCACACCAAACAGCTGTTTGACATTATACATCACCGTTTCTACCACCGAACGTCGGTTATAAACCGTGTGCCATTTCCAGTAAGCATTACTTCCCGTAAGACGTTGTCTCGCCACCGCCTGATTTCTTTCGGCATACTCCACCGGCCAATAACCGGCGCGTTTTCCTGGTGGGATCAGCACCTTGATTTTCTTACCTCTGAGTTCGTCATGGCATAGTCACGTTGTTCAGGGAAAGGTAAGCGTAGATAGCCTCAGGAGTACCAGCGTCCACGGCCAGGTGCAGTTTCCGACAGAAGCGGCGCCTTTCCTGACCGTGTTTTTTCACCTTCTACTCACCCTCACCGAAAACTTTTAAGCCGGAGGAGTCGATAACAAGGTGGGCAATTTCACCGCGGGTGGAGTTTTTGAACGGGATGCAGATGGATTGAGCCCGTCTGCTGATGTAGGAATAATCCGGGCAGCGGAGCGGAAACTTCATTAAGGTAAAAATGGAGTCAATAAGCTCCTGAGCGGCGCGGAGTGTGAGGCGAAAGACGCTTCATAAAACGCGTGGCAAAAACCACGCACGACGGCTTACGGGACTGCTTATGCTGAACCGGGGGGACAGCGTAAGCGAGGTTGCCAGAACGCTCTGCTGCGCCCGTTCATCCGTGGGTCGCTGGATAAACTGGTTCACCCTTTATGGCACCGACGGCCTGAAATCCCTGCCCCCGGACGCGGCCGTCGCTGGCCTTTTGAGAATATCTGCTCGCTTCTTCGCCAGCTGATAAAACACTCTCCGTGTGATTTTGGCTACCGGCGTTCGTGCTGGAGCACAGAACTGATGGCAATAAAAATCAGAGAGATAACCGGTTGTCATCTGCATGCATCCACCGTCTGCCGCTGGCTTCCTTGGGCCGGCCTGGTCTGGCGAAGAGCGGCCCCGACGCTCAGGATCCGTGACCCGCACAAGGAAGACAAAATGGCCGCTATCAACGCCGCTCTTGCGCAGTGCATCCAGGAAAATCCGGTGTGTTACGAAGACGAGGTGGATATCCACCTCAACCCAAAAATCGGCGCTGACTGGCAGATGAAGGGGCAGCAGAAACGGGTTGTCAGAATGAAAAGTATTACCTGGCGGGTGCCCTGCACAGCGGTACCGGGAAGGTCAGCTACGTGGGTGGCAGCAGTAAAAGTTCGGTGCTGTTTATCAGTCTGCTGAAACACCTCAGAGCGACCTACCGCAGGGCAAAAAGCATCACGCTCATCGCGGATAACTACATTATCCATAAGAGTCGTGAAACGTTGCGCTGGCAGAAAGAGGACCCAAATTTCAGGATGATTTACCAGCCGGTTTACTCGCCGTGGGTAAATCACGTTGAACGGCTGTGGCAGGCATTACACGACACAATCACCCGCAACCATCAGTGCCGTTCAATGTGGCAACAGCTCAAAAAGGTGAAGCATTTTATGAGTACGGGCAGCCCCTTCCCGGGCGGTCAACACGGTCTGACCAAAGTGTAGCGATATTAGGATGAGCTATTTAGATACCGCTACAAGTTCAGGAATGTGGTGATCTGATCCTGATTGATTTCAAAAGTTTTTATTCAACAAAGCCATTGTAATGTTGAAAGACCTATATTCATCGTTTCAGCAGACTGGGTCACCAAGTACTTGTGTTACAGAACCAAATTGACACATTCCTGCTTGAATTCATGGTAAACGTTTTTCTTCGAATGCTCACTTCGTTAACATTGCTCATTATATCTCTAACAAAGCGTCTGGTCTAATTAGAAAATCACATTCGGTCATCTTGCGAAATTTCAGGTGAAAAATAGGATACCACATGCGAATTTTTAAGAGGCAGCAGGGATATTTGAAATAGATAATATAATTTTAAATATTCGGCCATTATATCGTAAGTTAATAAACATTCCCTTAAAATCCGCTTGTGAGATTTACTTATTTCATGAAATAAATAAAATTGCTGGTCAAAATATTTTTTTGGAAAACAAACATGACAACACTCAGCATATAACAGTATATTAATCTGGCGATGGCGAAAAAATATATTAGTAGGGTTTATTGAAGATGCTCTCCTTACAGAAACAGCAGATTATGACGTAACTCCACAGGTAGTTAAATGCGGCTGTGACCTAAAGTTGTTAGGAACGTAGATTCATAAGGCATCTGGCTAAAACGATGTTTGAGCCAGATTGTCGCCTAACTGCAGGACCGTTCAAGTTATCTTAAACGATCAGCGTTAGCGTTAAGGGCGGGATATCAGTATGTAATTTTATAGTCTTGGCAGATCTGCTAATCTTTTTCCAGTAGTCTGCTACAAGTGCAGGATAAAGATTTTCGCCAGATTTAAAGAAAAAAAGCCCACTCTAGTGGGCTGCAAATGCAATTAATCAATTTTTACCATATCGAACAGCTTTGGTACTTAGTGCTTGCCTAATATCTCAGATTGATGTGACACATCACAATACTTGGTGACAAAAAATTTTTATACGGGCGGAAATTCGTTCAAGAGTGGTAACTGAATATCGGCATTTTCAGGTTTTATGGCTTTTATCTGGTTCACGTTAAGGCGCGATGAACCAGATAATGCCTTAGCGAAGGTGATTCCCTTTTCCATACGGCTTTGTAATATGACCGATTGTCTAACGCTGAGGCGTTATCCGTTGAGAACAAGAGACATATGCGGGTATCGGGCGCACAGGAAATCGACGAATACGCGAACCTTTGGCGCAGCAAGCCGCCTGGAAGTATGCAATACCCAGAGTGTCGGCTCTGGGCCCGACGCGATGCCCCACTGAACTAAATCGCCGCGGGCAAGCTGGTTCCATGCGATGGACTGCGGAATGAGGGCAGCGCCGCCGCCGGCGATAGCCGCATCCCGGACCATCAGTAGCGAAGAGAAGCGCAGCTTTGGGATTGGTTCCAGAACTAGTTTGCCTCCATCCAGAGTCCAGTTTCTGGGCTGAAAACCAGAGGTGACAATAGCTGGTATTGCCCTTATTGCTCCGGGTATTGGTCTGATTATTTGAGGCGCCGCCACGACAACCAGACTGTCCCTTGCGAAACACCGTCCGACTAAATTACTGTCGGGGCTCGGGTTGATCCGGATCGCGACGTCAAATTGTTCCTCGATGAGATCCACCATGCGGTCTTCCGCCACGATTTCAATTTCAATTTCAGGGTAGGCCGCACAGAATTCGGCTCCAATACGCCCCATGGCAAGCTGGGAAAACAGGGCCGGAGCTGCGACACGCAAGCGACCGCGTGGCGTCGAAATACCGTCACCGACCGCCGTCATGGCTTCACTCACTTCACTCAACAGACCTTCAGTCCGGAACATCAGCATCGTACCGGCTTCGGTGAGCTTCAAACCACGAGAGCTACGTTCGATCAGCCTCACACCCAGTTGCTCCTCAAGATCGGCAATGCGTCGCGATAACGTGGCTTTGGAAATGCCGCTTGCACGACTTGCCTTCCCAAGCCCCTCATTCGTTGCGACAAGTATAAAATCAGACAGTGCGTTCAGATTCATGGTGTTCCAGTTATGAGACAAGGTATCTATTGTTTATGATCTTTGTTTTTTTATTGCAACGGAATACTGTCTCGTTATCAAAACTGACGACGAGGAAATGATATGAACAATATACAACGTGCTGTACTGATCCGACACTACGGCGGGGCTGATGCGGCGGAAGTGGCCGAGATCGAAAAGCCTACACCGGGACAAGGCCAGGTTCTGGTCCGGGTTCTTGCCGCTGGCGTGAACGGTATTGACTGGAAAGTTCGTGAAGGCCTGTTACAGAATGACTTTCCGCTTCCACTACCGATCATTCTGGGCGCCGAGTTGGCCGGGATTGTCGTCGCTGTCGGTCCCGGTACCTCTCGCTTTCATATCGGTGACCGTGTCATGGGCGCAATAGAAGGGTTGGGTGCATATGCCGAATTCGTGGCAATCAATGAAGTAATCCTTTCTCCGACACCTGAGGGTCTGAAAAATATCCATGCTGCCGCCATCCCCGTAGCAGCCGTCGCGGCATGGAACAGCTTATATCAAGCAGGACCGCTCTATCGGGGGCAGCGCATCCTCATTCATGGCGCTGCCGGTGGCCTGGGGTCTTACGCTGTACAATTTGCCAAACGAGAGGGTGCCGAAGTCTTTGCCACTGCGGGGTCGGCTGATCTGGACTTCGTCCGCAGCCTTGGTGCAGATCATGTCATTGATTATCATTCACAACGTTTTGAGGACGTTGCCCGGAACATAAACCTGGTGCTGGATTACGTAGGCGGAGACGTGCTGGACCGCTCCTGGCAGGTTTTGACAGAGGATGGCGTTATCACTGGCACCACCTCGCCAGACATTCTGGCCCGAAAGCCGGCTAATCGCCGGGGGTTCTGGTTTATGAATAAGCCTGATCCCGTATTACTGGAAACGCTGGCCAGAGAAGTCGCCTGCGGCACGCTTCAGTCCAGAATTGGCGGCATCGTGGGATTCGCTGATATTCCGAACGCCATCGAACGTAACCGTACCGCCTCTCGGACCGGGAAGGTCATTGCAGACTTTTCACGTTAACCATTCTCTGTATCTACAGGAGTCAAAATATGAGCATTCTCGTTACCGGTGCCACGGGCACTATTGGTTCACTCATCATTCAGGGCCTGGCCAACGCCGGCGCCGAAGCTAAAGCCCTTGTACGCAGGGCAGGTAACCGTAAATTCCCCGCAGGGGTCACGGAGGTCGTTGCAGACCTGACCGATATTGCTTCAATGCGCGCGGCACTGTCATCAATACGCACGCTATTTTTGATCAATGCTGTCACGCCCGACGAGGTTACACAGGCCCTGACCACTCTCAATCTGGCTCGCGAGGCGGGCATCGAACGTATCGTGTATTTGTCAGTCATTCATTCTGACAAGTTCACTAACGTGCCGCATTTCACCGGCAAGTATACGGTTGAACGAATGATAGAAAGCCATGATATTCCTGCAACCATTCTGCGTCCGGCTTACTTCATGCAAAACGATCTTATGGTTCAGCAGACCATTCAGAGTTATTCAGTATATCCAATGCCGATTGGATCGGCAGGCATCTCAATGATTGATGCTCGGGATATCGCGGACGTCGCCGTGGCTGAGCTGCTGCGACGTGACAAAGCAACGTCTGCACTTGAAAGGATAATACTGGAACTGACTGGGCCGCAGCCGCTTACCGGAACATCCGTTGCGAAAATCTGGAGTTCCGTTCTGGGGCATGAGATCACTTACGGGGGTGATGATGTCGCCGCTTTTGAAGGACAGCTCACTTCATACTCTCCGGGCTGGCTGGCATACGACATGCGCCTGATGATGGCGGGCATCCAGACATTCGGCATGCACTCCTCAGAAGGAACGACCGCGAAGTTACAATCCATCATGGGACATCCGCTACGTACCTATGAAGACTTCGTACGCGAATCTGTAGCAGGGAACTAAAACAGCAGGCACAAGGGTTGAAATGGTCTAATCAAACCGGACACTTTGTTAGAGATATAATGAGCAACGCTAACGAGGTGAGAATGCGAAGAAAAACGTTTACCCATGAGTTCTAGCAGGAATGTGTCAATTTGGTTCTGCAGCATAAGTATCCAGTAACTCAGGTTGTTGAAACGATGAATATAGGCCTTTCAACATTACAATGCTGGTTACGCCAATATAGCGGAGAATTCAGGGGAGATACTCCCATCGCGATTACATCTGAACAACGACGATTACAGGAACTTGAAAAGCAGGTACGTCAGTTGCAAAGCGACAATGACCTGTTAAAAAAAGCTTCTGTAGATTCAATTGAACAACGACAAAAAGTCGCGGTGAAACTGAAGAAGGCCGGGGCAAACATCCAGCAAGTATGTTGATGTCTGTCGCTCACGCGCAGTGTATTTTACGCCCGGAGCAGGCGGCCAGCCTTCAGAGCAAATGTACTGATGCTTCATGCGGCGGCTAAGTATGCCCATGCTGAAATGGATGCGACGTATGGCAGTCGGCGCATGTGTATTGAGCTGCGTGAACAGGGGGTTTACGTTGGCCGATACGGTGTCCGTAAGATAAGGGATCTGAGGTCCAACCGTGCGAAAATATACGCTAAGCATGCATTTTGCACAATCCTCTCAAATTAGCTTCCCAGATATTCTGTTAGAAGTGTCAGGGAAATCAGAATGCAATCTTAACCTTTCGGTATTTTAGCTTTATCCTGACGTCTGATGTGTGCTTAAAGCTTACAATTCAGAAAGTTACGAGCTTAACGCACGTTTTCGTTCCAGTGGGCTGCAGACCCCGTACATCAGCCTGAGCGCGGTACTGATGGTGAAGCCTGCAATATCGGATTGGAACCGCTGATAAAGCACAATGTACCGGTACTGACGCGCCACCGGCTCAGTTGGGTGAAACAGAATTACCTCCGGGCAGAAACGCTGGTCAGCGCCAATACCCGCTTGGTTGATTTTCAGTCCACACTGGAGCTTGCTAGCCGTTGGGGTGGCGGCGAGTTGGCTTCAGCTGACGGCATGCGCTTTGTCACGTCAGTGAAAACGGTCAATTCCGGGCCGAACAGAAAATATTTTGGCTCTGGGCGTGGCATCACCTGGTACAACTTCGTCTCTGATCAGTACTCTGGATTCCACGGCATCGTTGTCCCCGGCACATTACGGGACTCCATTTTTGTGCTGGGAGGCCTTCTTGAACAGCAGACAGGGCTGAATCCGGTTGAGATCATGACAGACACAGCCGGTACCAGCGACTATATATTTGGCCTGTTCTGGCTACTTGGGTATCAGTTTTCCCCCCGTCTGGCTGATGCCGGTGAAGCCGTATTCTGGCGAGTGGATAAATCGGCAAATTACGGAGCACTTGATGAATTGGCCCGTGGGTGTGCAGATCTGTCGAAGGCAGAAAATAAGTGGGATGAGATGATGCGAACTGCGGGTTCGCTGAAGCTGGGTACCATTCATGCTTCAGAACTCATTCGTTCGCTACTTAAAAGCTCACGGCCGTCAGGGTTAGCTCAGGCTATCATGGAGGTCGAGCGTGTAAACAAGACGCTGTATCTTCTTAATTATATTGATGATGAAGATTATCGTCGTCGGTTCCTGATGCAACTCAATCGGGGAGAGAGTCGCCATGCAGTGGCGCGTGCAATTTGTACGGGCAGCGCGGTGAGATCAGAAAACGCTACCGTGAGGGGCAGGAAGAGCAACTTGGGGCACTGGGGCTGGTCACTAACGCAGTGGTAATGTGGAACACGCTTTATATGCAGGAAGCACTGAGCTGGATGCGCAGTAATGGAGAAGAAACCAGGGATGAGGATATCGCCCGTTTATCCCCACTGATGCACGGGCATATCAATATGCTGGGGCATTATACGTTCACGCTATCCGATGATACTTTAAACGGAGATTTGAGAGCATTGAATTTCAATTTAAACAATGAATTATCTCCTTAACGTACGTTTTCGTTCCATTGGTCTTCAAACCCCGTGTAATGCTCCCTGATTTCCAGGTCGCTTTCGTTGTACAGCAATCCATCGAGCACATTGGTTGAATCCCTGACCCGACTGATTAAAAAGGCTGCCGACCTATCCACGGCGAACTTGGTCGGGCGTCGCTCCTGTCCAAGTCTTGAATGCGCGATAGAACGAGTTCGCCTCGTCGAACCCAAGCAAGAATGAGATCTCTGCCGCCGGCATTGTGGTTTTCTTCAAATAATGCCGTGCCAGCTTCTCGCGGGTTTCATTCAGGATCTGTTGGAAGTTACCACCTTCAGCGTGGACTCGACGCTGCAGCGTCCGTTTGCTCACCGCCAGTTTGCGCGCGATAGCGTCTATCGTCACAAGTCCACTAGGCAGCTCCTCGAGTAGTGCGGCGCGCACGCGCTGCGTTGTCGTCGCGGTGGTATCGAGACTGGCTAGCCTCTCCCGAAATTCCGGTTCAAAGGCGTTCCACATCGCCTCGTTTGATGTGAGGAACGGACGCGTGGCATCAGCGGTGGAAAACGTCACGCGGTGCGTCGTCCCGCGTTCAATGCGGGCGCCTAGAAACGATTCGTATAGCGCGCGGTGTGACGGCAGCACGTGTGTTGTAACGCCTAATGGCCGGATTTCCTCCCGTGTTCCCATGCGTGCGAGCGTTACGCAGAACAGCAGCTCCATCACAACAAGCGATAGCGGCGGTAGCAAGGCGTCGTCGAGCCAGCTGAACTCTATCGAGACGCGTCCATCGGCTTGCGTCACTTCGAGACGCATCGGGCCGATTAATGTCTTGTAACGCGCGATGCGTTGCGCAGCTACCAGCAGGTTTGGGCTGCACAGCGAAGCGAAGAGCGCCGGTGAGAAAGACTCGCTACGAATGGCGTAACACAGCCGCAGCGGCAACGGCAACGGCAACGGGGAGTCGTCGAGCTCCGCCTCAATGCCGTACCAGAGGCGATAGTAGTCTGCGGATGCGAGTCGGACGGACGGCTGATGAAGTAGGTCGTCCGGTAGGCCCGCCCGGCGCAGTACGTTGGCCGGGGAGATGTCCAGGTCTTTAAGAAGCGTGCGCCAAGTGGAGTCGAGTGCGTAGCCGGCGGTACCCATTAACGACATGGTTCGTCAACGTGGTGAATACGTCTATCGTTCCGCGCCAACGTACTCATGCCTCAGGCGCGAAGAGGGCTGCCATGCCGGCGAAGAAGGTTGCGTCATCAGTTGCGCGCCGATGCGCGAGGATCTGCACAGCATCCGCACCTGCCTCGTAGCGCAGTTGGTCGGTACCGTCGGTCGCTGCCGCGTAGATGATCGATGCGACATCTTCAGGTAGAGAACCTTTTTCCATCATCGGTCCTAGTTTGCCAAGTACAGATGCGATGAGCAACTGATACTCTTCCATCGTGACGTCGTTGCTGAAGTCTAGGGAACGACCACCGAAGTCAGTCTTCATGCCACCAGGCTCGACAACCTTCACTCGGATTCCGAGTGGCGCCAGTTCGTAGTGTAGCGACTCGGACAAACCCTCGACCGCAAACTTGGTTCCGTGGTACAGCGTGCCAAGTGGGAACGCCATCCGCCCGCCCATCGACGATACGTTGACGATGATGCCACTGCGATTGGCACGGAAGTGCGGCAGCAGGGCCTGCGTAGTCGCCATAAGGCCCAGCACGTTGACGTCGAACTGGCGACGAATCGTCTCGAATGGCGTTGCCTCCAACGGTCCGTACGCGCCATATCCCGCATTGTTAATGAGTGCGTCGATTCGTCCGAAACGGGCTAGGCCGGCACTGACGGCTGCGTGGATCGAGTCAACGTCCTGGACGTCGAGCCGCGTCACGAGCATGCGGTCGCGCTGAGTCAGTTCTGCTTCGCGCTCCGGAGCGCGCATCGTCGCGACGACGTTCCAGCCCTGTGCCTGGAAATGCAGTGCAGCGGCGCGGCCGAGGCCGCTGGATGTACCAGTAATGAGGACGCTGGGTGTCATGAGAACTCCTTTAGAAGAGCCTCCAGAATACCCTGTTACTTCGGGTCATTCAGTGGCTAGACGTGCCAGTCTGCCATCGGATAGCGCCAGATGTCCCAGGCCGAACGTATTCGAACATGGGGCGACAACTGTCGAGCCCGCAGCGCGAGCATCGGGCGAAGACGACCAGCGGCGATTGGATGCCGTGTGTGGCATGAGGCCTGGTGTTGAGGCTGTCGGCGATGGCATCGAGCTGTTCTTGGCTGTAGACGCTCAGGTCCGTGCCCTTGGGCAGGTACTAGCGCCGCAGGCCATACGTGTTCTCGCAGGTGCAGCGCAGCCACGGACAGACGTGGCCCCGGCTGTTCAGACAGTTTCCCGGGTTTGCTAAGTGGAACTCTGCGGGGTTGAAGTCGAACTACGCAACATGGAAGTTGCCAGTCAAGCTGCTTTCCGGAGCGCGGGCAGCGAGCCGAACCAGAACACGGTTGCACCCGCCAACGCTTTTGCGATGTGGGAGTAGCTTGCCGCGGGCGTAATAAGTTGCGTGAATAGATGTCAATGGCCACGATCTGAAGCTGCCTTGGATTTCGACGCGTCGGTACGGCGGCGGGCTTGACGTTCTGTGTAGGCGAGTACAAGGGTCGGGATCGCGGCAGATATCGTTATCACGAGCACCCATAAGAAAGTGTTCCCGAAGCCATCTGCCTGTACTGCGGGCATGGCGTAGTGGCGTAACCGATCATCAAGAATGACGGTGAGAACCGTCGTGCCGATTGCGCCGCCAACCCGTTGAAGAATATTGAGTTGCGGCGTTGCGTCGGCGATCTTTTTCGGCGCGATGGCCAGGTAGGCTGCAGTCATCGCCGGGATGATCGACAGACCGAAGCCGATACCCCGGACAACCATAAGAAGGCACAACAATGTGTAGGGGGTGGTGGCGGTCAGGAAAACGAATGGAATCGTCGAGATCGCCAGGATGACTGTGCCCGCAAAGGCGGTGATGCCAGCTTTGTAGCGGTCGATGAACGGCGAAGCGAGCAGTGCGCCAAGCCCGGTAGGTGCAACTAGCAGCCCGGCAACGATCACGCCTTCGCCCCGGACGGTCTGTAGGTACAGCGGCATGAGGATCATCCCGCCGTAATTCGCAGCGCCGAGCGCGAACGTTGCCACCGCCGCCGCGGTGAACAAACGGTTGTTGTATATCTTTAGATCGAGCAGCGGCTGCTTTGCCTGCAATGCGTGCGCGACGAAGCCGGCCAGGGCAACCACCCCGATCACTAGCGACACCAAGGCTGTCGCGGTCTGTCCCGCCGCCGCCAGGCCGTAAGTGATGCCCATGACCCCGGTGGACGACAGAATCAGGCCAGCCACATCGAGGCGTCCCGCGTTGCTTCCTTCTTTATCCTGTGGCAGCAGACGCAGAGCGAGTCCGATTCCAAGGACGCCGAACGGAATGTTCAGCCAGAAGATTGCCTGCCAGTTGATGTATTGAATCAGCAGGCCTCCGATGGTGGGGCCGAGTGTTGGAGCAAGGATGATCGGAATGGCGATCAAGCCCATCACTCGGCCCATCTGCGCCTTTGAGGACTGTGCGGTCCAGATCATCGTACCAACAGGCATGATCGCCCCACCACCGATCCCTTGAATTGCTCGGGAGACGACCAGCATCTCCACGCTGTGCGAGCATGCGCACATTACCGAGCCCACGGTGAATACTGTGAGCGCGGCCACGTATAGCCGTGCGGCGCCATATCGACGGGCTGTCCAGCCCGTCAGGGGGATGACAGCCGCGAGCGCCAGCAGGTACGCGGTCATCACCCACTGCACAGCCCCCAGTCCAGCGTGCAGGTCGACCGAGAGGGTACGCACCGCGACGTTGATGATCGTGGTGTCCAGAAATGACAACGATGCGCCGATCATCACTACACCTACTGATCGGCGTAAAGCTGGTGAAAAAGACTCAGGATTGGTTTTCACGGACGAGCCTCCTCTACGCGTTTTTTTCATTGGTCAGGGGTTTGGCCAGACTCTCCAGCAACATCTCATGCCAGGCAATCTCGGCTTTGAGTCGGACATCGCGGTGATGCACGATAAACTTCTCATTCATGGCCAGGTTATGCGCAAACTGCTCGGTCTTTGTACGCTCGTGGGCCAGCATGGCGCGCAGTTTTTCCAAGCGTAGTTCCAGCACGGCCGGAAACTCGTTGAGCTGTTCGCTGTTCAGTTGCGAAATCGCTAGGTCAAACGGGTCTGGGCGGAAGACGACCTCACCCAGCACCTTTTCATGCAGTCGGGCGAGGGCGACGCGGCCCTCAGCAGTAATTCGCCAGATTTGGCGTTCGGGGTAGCCGCCCGCCCGTTCGATGCGCACCTCCTCGATGAGTCCCTCGTTCGCCATGCGCTTGAGCGCGCCGTAGAGGGCTCCGACGGAGATGTCGGCCCAAAAGGATACGTACTCCTTGTCCGCGAGTTGGCGGAGTTGGTGTCCGTGCATCTCACCATGGTTGGCAAAAACGCCGAGAATGTAGAGTCTTATACTTGACATGAGACTATTCCTGCAATTTTACATGAAACTACTCTTGCAAGAATAGTTTCATTTGTCAACTATCCAAAATACCTGCTCACGATCCTTGCGGAAGGGATCAATCTTGGTCTAACCAAAATGGCAGAAGCCTGCCCCAGAAGCACCAAATCATCGCTCGAAGATATTCAGGCATGGTATATCCGTGACGAAACCTATTCAGCCGCCCTGGCGGAACAGGTGAATACACAGGGGAAACAACCGTTAGCGGCATTCTGGGGAGACGGAACAACATCGTCATCGGATGGCCAGAATTTCAGAACGGGCAGTATCGGCCGCTACGCAGGGCAGGTGAACCCCAAATATGGTCAGGATCCGGGGCTCCAGTTTTATACCCATACAGGCTACAGACGGACAACGGCAGCCTACGTGATGAATGTCTGAACGTGCACTGATTCCTGTCACGGGAATATACTCAGAAGAAGATCGAGCACTGGCGGCAGGAATATAACCAGTATCGGCCACATTCCTCATTAAATAACCAGACTCCGGCAGAATTTGTCCGAAGCCTGCAAACAGGCCCGGACCTCTGATTTATCCTGGCTCCGATATTGGGAGGAGATCATTTACTCTCCTTTGTCGAGTTGCTCCCGAATACGCATTTTCTATTTATGCCCTGCATGACTATGTACTTTTAATAAAGTACTTCGCTCAACAAAAATTTTATAAACACAATACTTCCCCGCCTACTTGTTCAGGAGTAAACAAATACATTGCCTGTTCGCGCGAACAGTTAGCCTGGATGAATAATAGATGTTATGACTGACGCTAGCGTCAAGAACATCTTTATTTCATCACTGCCAGTCATGAAACACGTACAGTTTTCAGGTTTTTGCTTCCGACCCCCTCCTTCGTGCGTAAACCGAACGCCGCCGCGGGGCATCGCATTTCACCCCGACGTCGCCCGAAGGTCTTTTCTTTTCACGGATTGGGGTTTACCCCAGACTACCCAATTGCCCACAGACTTATCCCCCGTTTTTGTGGATAAGACTACATTTAGCTTCAGCGCCACAGTCCGTGGTGGATATTTCATTTTGCTGGCCTGAGTTGACACACTAACAAGGCTGTTAATGCCAGAGCCAGAACTGACATGCCCAGAACGGCATAACTTACCCCAAAATTTGCGCTAGCCCCTGCGGCGAACACAGCGGCACTACCAATCTGTAAACATCCTACCAGGCCGGAAGCGGTCGCAGCATGCCCATTGCCACAATTTACTGCAGCTGAAACGGCCAGAGAAAGGCTGGAGCCATTAGCTAAGCTCACCAGGCACATCGGAAGAAGGATGCCGTATGTACTTTCAATACCTGACAGAATCAACGTTGCGTAAGCCACGCCTCCCAGTACAAAACAGCCGATACCAGTATTAACGATATGGTCATACTTCCAGCGGTTAAGTAGTCGTTTTGTCAGAAGATTGGCGCTGATTATGCCACCCGTCAGCGGAAGATAGAGCCAGCCTCTCTCCTCTTCAGCTATCCCCTCCTGCGCGAACAAAAAGGGAGACTGGGTCAGGTAGATAAACCATGCACTGTAAATGCAGCAGACGATAAGCGTATAACGCCAGAAAATACGGTTTGTCAGTATCTGTTTAAAGCCAGAAAAAGGCGAAATCACAGCATGCGAATGCTGCGGCCGTGTCTCTTCCATCTTGATAACCATAACAAGTGTTAGCAATCCGAACAAAGCCACAAAAAGAAAGTCCGCTCGCCATCCGAATGCGACAGCAAGATAACCACCGATAAGTGGAGCCAGGGCGGGTGAAAGCGAGACCAGAGGGTAAACCAGCGAGTAAACTTTAGCGGAAGTTGGTTTGTCGCAGGTGTCTGCAATCAGAGCCCGGCCAATCACCAGACCGCTCGCCGCCCCCAACGCTTCCACGATGCGCCATGTAAGGAACAACCGATAACTGGCTGTGCCCGCGCACCCAAGCGACCCTGCAATATAGAGAATAATTCCGGCAATAATGACCGGTTTACGTCCAAATATGTCCGATAAAGGCCCGCAGAAAAGCTGGCATATAGCGAGCGCCAGCAAGTAAACCGATATGGTCTGCGACATCTGAGATGAGGCAATAGAAAACTCCATTGCCATATCCGGCATGGCGGGAAGATAGATGTCGGATGCAATTAGCCCAAAAGCACTGAGCATCGCGACGGTGAAAATAAAAGTGAGTCTTGGCATGAAATTTCCGAAGATGAGTTGTCAGGCGGCACCTGAAGAATTGACGGGCACATGTTAACTTCAGTCTCTTTCATGCTAAAATGCATTAATTCGCACGACCATCATGCAAAATTGCAGTGGAGAGAGATGAACTGGGATGATGTAAGAATTTTTTTGGCCGTTTACCGTGCTGGTACGCTACGAGGAGCCGCTGACCTGCTCGGCATCGATCAAACTACTGTCGGACGCCGCCTTACTGCGCTCGAACAGCAGCTCGGCAGCAAATTATTTTTACGCACCACTGGTGGCTGGGTTCTGACGTCCGCAGGCCGGGAAATACTTTCCACGGCTGAAGAAATTGAGCAGTTGGCCGTCAGCTTCGAGCGCCGAAGTGAAGGAAGTGACGAAAGGATGGAAGGCGAGGTTCACGTCACCACAACCGATGCGCTGGCAGTGGATTTCGTGATCCCTGCCATCGAACATATACAAGCAAGATATCCGGCCATACGCGTTACTCTCACCACCACGATACGACTGCTTAATCTGGGGCGACGCGAAGCAGATATCGCAGTCCGAACCCAGCGTCCGGAGCAACCGGATCTCATCGTCAGAAAACTGAGTGCCTGGGATGTGGGACTCTTTGCCACACAAAAATATCTGGACGTATTTGGTGAACCAGAATCCAATACTGGTTTTGCTGGGCATCGCATTGCACTTTACCGGGCGGGCGTGACTCAGCATCAGGATGAGCGACTGGTCGGTGAGCGACGTGACAAGGGCCGTATTGTAGCGGAACTGGACTCCAGCTTGATGCTGACAACCTTTATCCGCGCCGGCCAGGCACTGGCAGAACTTCCTGCTTATCTACCGCAGAAATATCCGGAACTCATACGACTTTGGCCAGACCGTTCGCGCAATAAACCTTATGAAGTCTGGCTGGTTATGCATCAGGATCTGGCTCATACGGCAAGGGTAAGAGCTGTGATGAATACCATTGCTGACGAATTCCGTTTACAGCAACAGACTTGCTGAGCGAAGAAAAACAGGCGGTCTGCTTTTCGCTCATAGCTGACCCGCCCGTATTAAAGCGCCAAGTGCCAGATATAGTCATTCGAACCCTGAGAGTTACACTTTTAAGTGATTCAGGGTATGCGCTTATTGGTTACGAATATTGTGCCAGAATCATGTGATTTGATGATTGCCGCTTTGCTTTCGAGCCAGTAAGTGCTCCACGTTCGCTAACGAATACTCAGGGCAGGCATTCATTGTGTGTGAAGGCATAAAAACGCCTTTTAACGAAGGAGATACAGTTCAATTCTCACCTTTTTCTGAGCATTGTGTGATAAACGAAACTGATGAACCGTTTGAAATGTACGGTATTTGGTGGGATGCCGATATGTCTGCTCGATTTACTCAACGTCATCTGTTAAACGCAGGAGAGAATAATAATGTCTAAAACATTGATTATTGCTCCACCTCCAACACCTAATGGCGATTTACACGTCGGGCATATGGCAGGCCCTTATTTGGCCGAAGATATATATTCCCGTTATCTGCGGTCAACGGGCGTCGAGGTGAATTACGCCACCGGTACTGATGACAGTCAAACGTATGTCGTGACCAGCGGATTTAAATTGGGCGTGACCCCGGAAGAATTATGCTGCAAGGCCGCTCAAGATATTGAACATAGTCTGGAAGCCTGGGAGGTAAATCTTGACGGTTATGCCCCCTTTGACGACGGCTATAAAAAAATGGTGTACGAATTTTTAACGCCGCTTTATGAGCAAGGTAAGTTCAAGCTGAAAAAAGTGAAGCTCCCTTACTCGTCACATCGTAATGAGTTCATGGTGGAATCGTTTGTAACAGGGGAATGTCCTTCATGCCCGGCACAATCACGAGGCGGGCTGTGTGACAGTTGTGGTCAACCCAACAACTTCGACTTGCTGCGCAACCCAACGGCGACCCTGCCTCCCTTTGAGTCGTTGGAATATAAGGAAGTGTCTATTCTGGTCTTCCCAGTCGAGTCCTACCTAGATGGTCGCGAATACCTGATTGAGGCTTACTCCTGGGACGGCGTAACCATCCTCGGCTCTATCGTTGAAAGAGTCACGCTAGAAGGAAATTCCTTTGACGATGACGTTCATCACGCACCGACCGACCTTAGTGGGCGGGACTTACAGCGCGTCCACGCCGCCGTGCATGCAGTAGCTGTTGCTCAGGGACTCACGCGAAGCGTGATGCATGCGGAGATCCGCTTTCATCAGGGGCTGCCGTACATCGTTGAAATCGCCGCTCGACCTGGCTGCGGCGGACTTGATTTTATGGCCCGCATTTCAGCAAACTATTGCCCTATCAAAGCCGTAATTGACGTCGCCATCGGTAATAAACCCGCTTCTGCACACACTATACGCCAACGGGTAAGCATACCTTCGCACTGTGTCTGATTTCTGCCCCCGGAAAGATTGGTTCCTAATGAGGTTCGCAGCGATCCGGACACATTCATGCTGAAAATTATTTCACCTATTGCCAGCGTCATTAAGCGACCTCCGCTAGGGAATGACATTATTGGGTTCTTGGGCGTCATGGGAGATAGCCGCCAGGAAAGCGAAGATAAAGCGATGGCATATAGCCAACGAGTGAATGTGACAACGCGATGAAAAAGATCGGACTGGCGATTGCATTAGGGAAAGATGCCAATAGCCACACACGAACCTTTATTGAGGCTATTAATTATAGCCTCAAGAATTTCCCAGAGTTTAAACAGCATTCCCTTAAAATCGTCAACGATGAGAAATCGCCTGAAGGCGGTGAAAAGGCAGCGATTGAACTCGTTGAATGGGGCGCCGACGTGGTGGTCGGGCATTCTCCAGCTTCGGTGCGCTGGCGGCTTTACCTGTTTATAGCCGCAATGCGATCTCCCTAATATTACCGGCATCCACCGCCTGCGAATTAGGAAATTACAATCAACGCAGTGATATTCAATTGCTAAAATATCAGAAAGATAATGCAGCACTAATGACCTACTGTATCGATGACTGCATTATTAATCCTCAGGGAGGAACTGTGTATGCCGTGGTGCAAAACAATGATTATGCAAACCGGATGATGGAATATATTCCCATGCTGGCGAATGTGAAAATCGTCTGGGATATCCCCAGTCGCGTGGAAAAAAGGGATACTTACCTCATTGTAGGATATAGCGAATTTGCCTGAACGAAGATAAGACAGCTTTCTCAGACGCAAATTTATCGAATACTGTTGGTCGATGATTTCGATAGTCATGACGTGTACAACGCCTGTATTTTAAGGCCACAGAGGTTGTCGCGGGTCCGGTCGGTTTCTCCCATATCAATGCACGGTGTGAAGCGGTCTTACTGGAATGAAACGCTGCTGGCCTTGTCACTGGCGTGCGGCTTAGAGAGCCGGGAAGAAGGCAAAGCCAATACAAACCTGAGTTTCAGTACCTATCTGGGCCTCCAGGATTTTGATAAGGCGCACTGCTATGGTGACTGCATATTGGTTTCGGAAGACGTGGACTGAGATTAAGTGCGTGTCCTGACTTGAAGCACGGCCATTGCGTGCGTTCAGGCAGGCCAGATGTTATGCCATAAGGCCATCCGTTGGGGTGGCCTTTATCATGAGGACGCTATCAGCAAGGCCTTTCCACCTTCGGCAGGCGCAACGCTTCACGGATCTCATCAACCTGGTCGAAAAACTGTTCTTTCGTGATTCGATAAAAGAGATCGCGGTGGAACGCCAGCAGCGTGGCTGACTCACGCTTGGCCGCCTCGATAAAGAGCGCAAACGTCATCGATACCCCGTGCGGTAACACGGTCACGTCGGACATATGTTTCGCGCGGATCGCCAGCAAGGGTATGGCGGCTTTGAGGATCTCATTCAGCTCATCCTCTGTGCGTAAGGAGAGGATGCGGCAGTACGCCCTGTTTTCGGCGAGCGTTTGCGCCGCCTCAAACCAGTAGTCGCTGAGCTTTGCGTCGATCATTTTTGCGACTTCTTGATCAGACAAGGCAACCCAGCCGTTGGCACGGCAAAAATTGCCAATAAGATCGCCAAACGTGGCGGTCAGTAGCTCCTGCACAAATTCGCTCTTTGAACGACCATGCGCACGCGCCTGAGACGCGATCGCGTCATCGACCTCAGCCGATACATTTCTGATGGTCAGTACGCGATTTCTCTCTTTTGCAGTCATATCACCTCACAAGGCATATTTAGTATTAAAAATGAGTAAATTATCACAACATCATCAAATGCTACACATTCCATCTTATAGATGCAGAAATATCACCCATGTTAACAATACTCACTTCCATTAATAATTAACATTAATAACTCAAATTAATACTAGTGATGCGAATTAATGTTAATGATGCATATTGACGTTAATTATTCATATATCCGTCTTGTGCAGGCGCATAGGGTAAGGTGACGACTTTGGCCTCTCTCTTTTCACGTGGAGATCCGCTTTCTGGCAGAAGCGGATCTGGCCTTTCCGTCCAGCAGTCGTTCTCGCTAAAAACACATCATCAGGTATCTCTGGCGATACTAACTCCCGTACATGTTGTGTTTTTGGGCTTGCACTGTGACGGGGATATCGACCCCGAAAAGGGCGGCTTTGCTTATTACTGCACCGTGGTACACTTCCGGAAAGTGTGAATAAGCCCGTAAATCGGATCATCGAGAAAAGGCGAAACGGTAATTGCAGTGCGTAGTTATATTGCTGCTTATTATCGTGTTAGCGATAATTTCAGTTGATGAATTTATTTTAGTGACTGTCACGTTAGTTATCGAAATGATAATTGCGAGGCGGAACTATTCGTTAGCAAACCACGAAGGAGTTCAGGATGGGAGGTTCCGTGAAGGTGAAAATCGGAGGAAGGGAGTTTGCTTCCAAAAAAGGGGCGGTGAGTTATTACATGGATCTGCGTGAGGCGGTGAAAGAAACCGGCCCGCTCAAAGACGGGGAGTTTTTTGAGGAACTCCAGGATCTTTATCTTCGTTATTGCGAGGCGACAAAGTTTGCGTTGAACGGCAGGGTTATTTACGGATTCGGCGTGGATTATGAACCCCGTCAAAGCGGCCAGACCTGGGCATCACACCTGTGCTACTGGGTGCATTTTTCTCCGAAGCAGAAATTGTCGTTTTCCGTGAGAGAAGCGGTGGATGCAATCGTGAAAGCTGAAGCCGGAGATAAACTGTAACGGCGGCCGGGATTTTCCCCACAATTAAGGAACCGTCATGACCGATGAAATGTCGTTTGATGAAGACCAAAATGCGTGGCTGCTGACGCTGCCGGAAATAGCCTTTTTCGGATCTTCTAAAGCAGGAGAAGGAGATGTGAGCATCATACAGTGAATAAGCAGACAAAATGGGGTATCTGACGTGGAAAAAAACTTATGCTGAATTATGGAATGTAGGAAAAACTAATGCCGATAAGATAAAAAGCTACATGGCGTGTAAAATTCGTTCAGTCTGAGTATCCGAGGTGCAATATCGCTCAGAAGACAGAATCATGCTAGCCCGGACCACAATGCTGCATTCCACCGTACCCTATCCTCTTTGCCTCATCATCACCGAAAGTAAGATTTTAGTTAAAAAACGCTTTACGAAAGCATTAATCTGATTGTAGATTAAACAATCCACAATAAAGGTTAGTGACCCATGAAAAGAAATCCTGGCAGACCAAGAGAATTTGACCCTACTGACTTTCTGAACGTTGCTCAGGCGCTGTTCTGGGAGAAGGGCTACAGGGCGACATCTCTTGCCGATCTTAGAGAAAAATCGGGGCTGGCCAGCGCAAGCATCTATAAACTTTATCCCGACAAACACGCCATTTTCCTTGCCGCGCTTCGTCAGTACATGGATGGCGGTCTGAGTCGCCTAACCCAGCGTGAAACCGAGCTTGAACCCGAAACAGCACTGGCCCAGACGCTCGATTTTTTTGCACAAGTCACCGCCGGCCCTGATGGAGCACGGGGATGTTTTTCTATTGCGGCGGCCAGTGAGCTGCTTCCTGCCGATGAGGATGTCCGGGAACTGATTGAATATATGTTTTCAGGACTGATTTCCCGGCTGACGCGCATTCTGAAAAAGGGCCAGAGGAAAGGCGTATTCCGGAATGATTATGATGCCGGAATTATGGCTGAAGGCCTTTTTATGATGCTGGAGGGAATGAGGCTGTATGGAAAAGTAAAACCAAAAATTGAAAATCTGCGAAGGTCGAATGAGTTTTTTATCAATTCGGTTCTCGCATTCCCTGTCAGCAACGATAAGTCCTCGGGATAAAGTGATGCTGATGGCAGGAATGACCGTCCGGAGAAAAAAAAGGAACAGGATCCTGACTGTTCTGTATTCTTCAGGTCGAACTTTATCTGCGGCTGGAACTAAAAAGGAAAGTTCTATAAAAGAACCTTTGATGAAAGCACACTGGTTATACTCGCACCTTCACCTGAAATAATTACAGTGATGTAATTATTAACCTTCATATGTAAATACTGGACTCGTTGCTCCAGGGTATTCTCATGCCATCAATAAAAATTAAATCATTGCATATCAGTCAGCAGTAAAAATACAATCTATACGCGAAAACTCTATTGATCCTATCTTTCATTGCTTATGCATAATTGTCACTAATAATTCATCAAACAGGTTTGACTCAGATAATTTCAGGGAGTAGGTTTTATATAGTTTTGTAAAGAACCCCCTGTATCACACTGGATGAGGATTTATAAATGAAGCCGAATGTTGACCAGAATATTGTTCTCAGCACGGAAGAATCAGAATATATCCGATCAGTTCTCGAAAAAATTGACTATGACCCGTCAGGATCAGATTTTTATTTAAATAAAATACGTAAGGTTGCCTATACGGTTTTCCCGGAAAGGGTGATCACGGCAATCAATAAGGTTAAAGGTTTTTCAGCGAGCGCGCTCGGTTCATTGCAGATTGATAACCTGCCGGTAGATAATTCAGTTACCGGCAGTCCTCGTCATAATGAATCAGGTAGCGCATTCAAAAATGGCGTATTAACTGAAAATATTTTGGTGACGATGGGTGTGCTTACCGGTGAACCCTATTCCATTGCTCATGAAGGTCATGAGCTGGTAAATAATCTTACGCCACATAAAGAGGCAGCCAAAGAATTTACCGGTCTCGGGTCTGAAGTTGAGCTCGATTTTCATATTGAAAATGCTGCACAGGCATATATGCCGGAAGGCGATACGTCACCGCTTGCACTCATATTACTGGGCGTCAGGGGGGAACCTCTTGGCGGGCCGCAGACCCGCATTTCCGACTGCCGCCGGGCGCTGGAAAAACTTTCAGAAGAGGATATCAAGCATCTGTACGGCAAAAATTTCATTATCCGCGTGCCTTACCGCTGGCGCGGCGCGTCTGCTGAACCACGTGATAATACTGACCTGAGTCCGATTCTGTCAGGCCCTATCTCTGCCCCACGTGTGACCGTAGCCTTCTACCCGGATATGGTACTGGCCGTAAATTCGCGTGCAAAACAGGCTCTGGAAAATCTTTATCAGGCAGTACGCGAAGTTTCATTTGGCGTTCAAATCAGCCCCGGCAGGCTGATCCTCATTAATAACAGTTTTACCCTGCATTCCCGTGACAGCTTTAAGCCCGCTTTTGATGAAAACGATCGCGCGCTCCGCTGGGTACAGCGCATTTTTGTAGCCCGCAACCTCTGGAACTTCAGGTCGTTCGTACCCGTTAAAGATCGCGTGTTTGATCCCAACGTGAAAACCGCAGCACCTGAAAAGCCGGGGCGTGAGAAAACGCCGTCGGCGGCCTGAAGCCTTACCGCCACCGGCAGCCTGCTGTCCGGTGGCTTTGACCAGCCCGGTTTGCCTCAGTACGCCAAAGGCGGAACAGGCACACCAGAGTCAGCTGGCTTACTGTCAACTGCCACTCCAGAAAGGAACGTTATGAACCCAGCCAGCCGGACATCTCATCGACCAGCCATTACGGGAGGCCAGGGCAAAACCGTGACGGGAACCCTGCTCGCAACCAGCTTTGGCTTTATTGTGGTCCAGCTGGACGTGACTATCGTGAATGTTGCGCTTCCGGAAATAGGCAGCAGCCTTAAGACAGGGGTTTCAGGACTTCAGTGGGTGGTTGACGCTTATACACTTTCCTTTGCCGCTCTGTTGCTTACGGCGGGAGCGGCCGGAGACCGCTTTGGCAGCCGCCGGGTTTTTAACAGCGGGCTTTTGCTTTTCTGCCTGGCTTCCCTGACGTGTGCGCTTACGCATTCCGTAGATGTCCTGATCGCGGCCCGATGCATTCAGGGTGCGGGTGCGGCGCTGATCCTCCCGACGTCACTGGCGCTGCTGTCCCATGCCTGCGCGGGAGATCCGGTAGTGAGAAGCCACGCAATCGGATGGTGGAGTGCCATCGGGGGAGCGGTAAGTGCTATGGGGCCGGTCGCCGGTGGTCTTCTTACGACAGCCTTCGGATGGCGCGCCATCTTCCTCGTCAACTTTCCCGTGTGCCTGCTCAGCCTGTGGGCAACTTATCGGTTTGTGGCGGAAACGCCGACAGAGCAGAGCAAAAGCTTTGATATGCCCGGTCAGGTCCTGGCCATACTGTTTCTGTTCCTGCTCACGTATTCAGTTATTGAGGCAGGAGCAGAGGGATGGTTATCACCAGAAATATGGGCTGGACTGGCTCTGGCACTGGCTGCAGCACTGCTGTTCGTGGCCCGGGAAGCGCGAGCTGCAGAGCCGATGATCCCGTTATCGCTGTTCCGTAACTCCGTGCTGACCATTGCCGTTCTTCTGGGACTCCTTTCCAATCTGACCTTTTATGCTCTGATATTTATTCTGAGCATTTTCTTCCAGAGCGTAAAAGGGTACTCCCCCACGCAGACGGGGCTGGCCCTGCTGCCTTTTACGGTGATCATGATTGCCAACGTGGCAAGCAGCCGTCTTACCGGATATTTCACGCCCCGGATCACGGTTGCTGGCGGCGGGATTTTATGCGTACTGAGCTTCCTGCTGCTACATGGCCTGGACAGGGATACGCCGTATTACGTTGTCATGGTGAGCATGATTTTCCTGGCGATCGGGTCCGGAATAAGCACCCCGGCTCTCACATCAGCCATTCTCGGCAACGTGCCGTCAACGCGTTCTGCGACTGCATCAGCCATTTTTAATGTATCCCGGCAGGTTGGCAGCGCCCTGGGCGTCGCGCTGCTGGGCGCACTGATAGTTGGTGCCGCTGAGAGCATGACCGCTGGCGCAAGGCTTGCCTTTGATATCTCAGTGGTACTCCGGGTGGTCGGAGTCATCCTGGCCGCGTTATTTCTTTAAATAAATATATTGTTAGGGACGGGGAGCATGATGAGGCTTGTAATTATAGGTACCCGGAAAACAGGCACAAGCCTGGCACTGGTCAGAACGGCACTGAAAAGAGGACTGGCTGTTACAATTATCAGCAATCCTGAAGACAGATTAGAGGGGGTTTTCCCTCCGGAAGTGGAAATAAAATATTTGCCTGCAGATGTCAGCATCATTTCCGAGTGGATTAAAAAAAAACACTTCAGGCCGGAAAATGCCCTGAGAATTACCACGATAAATGATGTTTACGCGTGCGTTGCAGCCCAGGTAAATTCAGCACTTGGTCTGCCGGGACCCGATGCCTTCGCCGTTACCCGTGCGGTATCAAAATTACAGCAAAAAAAAATATTCACTGATAACAACATCCCGACTTCCGGATATTCGGAATTCCGACTTTCAGATCATAAGGCCAGAGAGGATGCACTCCTCAAACTGCAGCTGCCGGCAGTTGTAAAGCCCTCGGAAGGAACAGCAAGTAATGGCGTGAAGCTCTGCAGTCAGCATTCTGAGGTAATCAGCCATCTCGACTATCTGGTTAATCAGAAAGAGCAGCGGCCGGACCTGGTCCCCAGCGATACTGTTCTGCTGGAAGAATATTTACCCGGGACAGAATACTGCGTTGAGTATTTCGATGGCCATTACGTCGGGGCTATGCGCAAATCCAAACGGTACGGTACTGAATTTCTCGAGCGAGGCTATACGTCAGAACTGGATATTGATGAACAGACCCTTCTTAACCTTATTGGGACAGGTGCACGGGCAGTTGAAGCTGCAGGGCTTAGCTGGGGACCGGTTCATATAGACTGCATCGTTCATAATGGTTTCGCCAGTATTATTGAATTAAATCCCAGAATTGCAGGCAGCTTTATCTGCGATATTGTCCGGGATGCCTATGGCTTTGATATGGTTGAGAACCTTGTTGATAAGCTCCAGGGAAAAGAAGTCACGGTTCCTGCGAGCTTTCTGCCTGATGCTTACGCCTGCGTTAATTTTTTTCTGGAAAGCGACCCATTACCCTGGTCATTTACTGAACAGGGGGAGCTCAGAAACCACCTTATGCACATCAGCTACGGTCCGCAGCACCTGAGTAACCGCAGGCGCAGGGCGTTCGTTTACGTCAGAAATCTGATGCAGAATTTTAAGCCGGAGATTAACTAAATGAAATTAATAAGTACTGTGGTTATTGTGGATGGTGCATCAACCAGCGCGTATCTGGCGCCGGCCTTTCGTTCCTATGGGGTTCAGTGTGTTCACGTCCTGAGCAGTGAGGCACTGCCGGAACGCCTCAGGGCACAGATCAATCATACTGACTATATACGCAGTCTTGTATACCAGGGTGACATCCGCGCGCTGGCAGAGAGCCTGAAGGATCTGCCGATTGACGTGGTATTACCGGGGGGGGCAGCGGTATCGAGCTGGCGGCCGAGCTTGCCGAAGCGCTTGATGTCCCATACAAAAATTCCATCGATCTGGCAAAGGCACGCCGTCATAAATTTGAGCAGATAGAAATTCTGAGCCGTAGCGGGCTTCTCACGCCGAAGCAGTATCAGTCAGAACAGTCAGACGAAATTGTTGAATGGACGCGAGCTCATCTTACCCTGCCGGTTGTGGTGAAGCCCACCCGGGGTGCCGGCGTAAGTGGAGTAAAAGTATGCCATACCCTTTCACAGGTCAGGGGAGCAGCGGAAAATATTCTCAATTCAAAATCTTATTATGATGAAGTTCAGAATGAAATTCTTGTTCAGTCGTGCACGCAAGGACAGGAGTACATTGTTGATATCGTCTCTTTTGATGGCCACCACAAGGTTGTCAGCGTATGGGAAGTGGATCGGGATCGCCGTGAATCACCGCGCCTTGAAAAAATGATGGTGGTTGACCATACCCAGCACAGATTCTCGGCGCTGATTGATTACGCAAAAAAAGTACTGGATGCAGTGGGCCTTAAATTCGGACCTTCCCATATGGAAGTGATGCTAACCGGCGACGGGCCGGTAATCATTGAGCTGAATTCCCGTCTGCATGGAAGCCTCGATCCCTTACTGACGACGGCGGTGACGGGGGAAAATCATGTGTCCGCTACCGTCAACGCGTTTGTCAATAATGCGCACTTTATTGACAGCATCGGTAAAGCACCCGGATTCAGCGGCTATTGCGGACATGTACTGCTGGTTTCTCCGGTTTCAGGCCGTCAGTTACAGAATTTCCCCTGGGACAGAATTGAAAGCCTACCTTCATTTGTAAGCGTAAAGCGGTGGGTGAAACCGGGCGGGCAGCTTCAGGTCACTACGGGCCTGCAGACGGCTATTGGCATGGTCGGGTTGTTTCATGAAAATTTTGAACAGTTGAACAGGGACTGGAAAACGATCAGGGCAATTGAAAATGAATACTTTATGGTTCCTCAGGCCTCAGCCGAGCCCACATAAGAAATCTGAAAAGGCCGCACAGGCGGCCTTACCCACTGCAAACAGCCGGTGGCACCTGTCCATGCTCATTCCTGCATACGGGCGATGAGCTATCCGGGGAAGGGAGGGACTTATGCATCTTGTCATTATCGGTGCCAGAAATACGGGGACCAGTCTGAATCTTGTGGCTCAGGCGCTGGCCAGGGGGCTGCACGTAACGGTGATCACTGCTGAACATGATGACCTGACCCATGTTTTTGAAGAAGAAGTGAATGTCGTTACTCTGCCTGTAACGGCAGATAACGTCGCGGGCTATATTCAGAATGTCATCCGTAAAGACAGCGAGTATATCCGGGTTACAACAGCACATGATATGTATGCTTCCGTGGCGGCACACGTTTCATATCGCCTGGGCATTCCGGGACCGGATGCTGACGCTGTCTCTCATTGTGTCTCAAAAAAGTATCAGGACATAATTCTGAACAGCCTGGGCTGCAGGCTGGGTTCATCATGCCAGTACAACCTTGACGATGAGTTATATCAATCCCGGTTTGAAAGTTTTACCTTTCCCGTTGTAGTAAAGCCGGTTGAAGGATCAGCGAGTCATGGAATAAGAAAGTGTCACACCCCGGCTGAAGTTTTAGACCACATGCAATCCCTTAAGAAAATGTATAAATCTCTGCCTGAAATTATACCCTATGGAAATATAATGATAGAGAGCTTTATAAACGGACCCGAATACTGCGTTGAAATATTCGATGGTCAGTTTGTAGGTGTCATGACTAAGAATAAAACCGCCGGTAATTTATTTATTGAGCGGGGTTACACCTCTGAAACTTACCTCAGCGTAAGGGGCATCAGGAATATTGCTGCACTTTGTGAGCGTGTAGTTGCCACAATGAATCTCTGTTGGGGACCAGTTCATATTGACTGCATCATTGAATCCGACAACATTCATATTATTGAAGTTAATCCACGCATTGCGGGAAGTTTCATTACGGATATTATCCGTGATGCATGGGGTTTCGATATGATTGACGCGCTTCTTAATAAACTGAATGGTTCAGATGTTACCTTACCCGGGAGAGCGGAACCTGTAGGATTTGCTCAGGTTTTTTTCTTTCTGGACTCCGATCCTGAAATACTGAAATTCAAAGAGAGCGGCATCCTGTCTGATAAAAATATCAGACTGTCATTTTCACCCCAGATTTTAACCGGCAGGGAACGGAGGTCTTATCTTTACTTGGTCGTGCGTTAAATTATTTTCCGGATTCGTCTAAGCGGGAACTGCAGAACGCCTGATACCTGTTTTTATAATGTGATCACTCCATGTGGTGCGACCATACTCGGTTTTGTGCGCCTGAATATCAGTACGCCGTACCTTCAGCATAAATAAGGTAAACATTGATGAATAATATTAAGACACACTCTAATATCAGCAAGGTTCATGAAACTTCATCGCCTCACTGGAATATAGCCCGTCGTTCCAGAACAAGTCAGCTGAGCGTCACGGTAAACGGAGGTAACAGTCTGACAGATCAGCACGGACGTGATTTCATCCACTTTTGCACTACGTCCTATCTTGGCCTGGACTATGCGCCGGAAATTCAGCAAGGTGCCATAAAGGCTATCCAGGAACAGGCAACGCTGCGCGTAGCCTGCTCAAGGAACCGCTGCCGTCTCGCTCTGCTGGACAACTATCAGAATGCGCTCAGCGATCATTTCAACGCGCAGGCTCTGGTAACGCTTTCCTGCAGCAGTGCATCAGCAGCAATGTTACCTTTACTGGCATCAGGTATTTTTAACGACGGTATAAAGCCGTTAATGGTGTTCGACCGGTTTGCGCATTATTCAATGAATCATCTCAAAGCATTGTGCGCAGAAGAAACGTCTGTGTTGACTATAGGCCATAACGACGTCATCGCTTTAGAGGACATCTGTAAGACTAATCAGCACGTCATTTACGTCGCTGATTCCTTTTACAGCATGGGAGGTATATCACCCATCAATGAAATCGTGAGCCTTCAGAGTAAGTATGGGCTTGGTCTATTCTACGATGATTCTCATGCCATGAGCATTTCTGGCGCCTACGGTACCGGTTATGCCCGCTCTTTCTTAACTGAACTCCCTGAAAACACCTTTATTGTTGCTTCCCTAGCCAAGGCATTTGGCGCTTCGGGTGGCGTTATACTGTACGGAGATAAAAAGATCACCCCGGTAATTGAGCAGTACGGCGGCCCGGTTAACTGGTCTCAGAGCCTGAATGCCGCCGGCATAGGCGCTGGAATGGCTTCACTGGCGATACACCACTCTGAATTACTGCCCCAGCTGCAAAAAAAATTGTCTGATAATATCCATCATTTTGATGAGCTTCGCGGCACAAGAGGTGAATCGAGCCCGAGTCCGGTAAGGTTAATTCGGTGTTCGAGCGCAGAAGAATGCATCTGGCTCAGCACAAAGCTGGCAGAGGAGGGCTTTCTTACCTCCCCGGTATTTTTCCCCGTTGTACCTAAATCAAGCCCGGCAATACGGATCACCTTAAGGGCTGATATGAAGAAGGAACAGATTAGCGCCTTTCTGGCAAAGCTGAACTCTTTGATGACAGAAAGAGAGGTGCTTAATGAAAAGCCCGTTAATTTTTAATGCCTTTGTTCTTAACTCCCTTACCCATCTTAATCCGGGCCAGTGGAAAAATCCGGACAACCAGTGTGCCGGTTTTATGACCCCGGATTACTGGAAAAAACTGGCCTGTACCCTAGAGGACGCTCTGTTCGATGGGGTTTTTTTTGCTGATGTTTTAGGCCTCCATACTCAGAAGGATGACGAGTCAGAATATTGCATGTCCAGGGGCATTCAGTTCCCTCTTCACGATCCTGCCCCAGCGGTCGCGCTTATGGCATCCGTGACACGTAACTTATGCTTCGGCATGACCTCGTCAGTTTTTGCTGACACACCTTATCTGTTTACAAGAAAGATGAGTACGCTGGATCATCTCACCCGGGGCAGAATGGCCTGGAACATCGTCACGTCTTATTTGCCATCGGCCATGCAGGCAATGGGGTTCAGCGCTCCTCTGAATCATAAAGAAAGGTATCTTTATGCAGAGGAGTACGTCTCGCTGTGCATGGAAATGTGGGCCGCCGCTCCCCGGATGAACACCGTCCCGGATGACGCTTTCTTTTCATCTGCAAAAAAAGTGAGATTTGAGGGTGATTATATAAAATTCTCCGGATATGGTCTGTCAGCGTACTCACCGCAGGGCTGTCCCGTTCTCTACCAGGCCGGAGCATCTGATACAGGACTCGCTTTTGCTGCTAAAAATGCAGAGTGCGTTTTTCTGGCCGGTAAGTCGGTAGAAAATACTAACCATATCATGTCCGGAATTATGCGTAAGTTCTCAGAACGCAAGAGGCCGCGCACGTCCTACCGTATCATCCCTCAGGTAACTTTTATCACTGCAGAAAATAAGAACGTCGCTCAGCAGAAGTATGAGCATATTCTTCATTTTGGAGATACAAAGGGCGCAGAGATTTTAGCTTCTGCCTGGTTGGGTATCGATCTTACCGACCAAGATCCACTCCGGCCGCTTGCTTCCTTTCAGTCAGAAGCCATTCAGTCATTTGCTGAGCAGTTCACAGTATCAAGTCACAGTAAATGTCCCGAAACTGTCGGTGAGCTGATCCGGCGTGCAGCTGTCGGGGGACTGGGGTGCGTTATGGTTGGCAGTCCTTCAGAACTGGCTGATAAGATTGTTACTTTACAGCAAAACGGCGCGGACGGATTTAACCTGCCCTGCATAGTTAACTCCGGAACTTATGAGGACTTTATAGGCTTTTTAATCCCGGAACTGAAGAACAGAGGCGTATACAAAACTGAATATTCAGAAGGAACGTATCGGGAAAAGATATTCGGCGCTTAAAAAATATTTATTATATTCATAAGGTTAATGTTTTAGATTCAACAACTGGCAGTTCTGATCTGAGCCAAAAGTATTCCCGGACCTCATCCTGATGTAAGTACACCGATATTGGGAGGAGATCAAACAGGCCCGGATCTCTGATTTATCCTGGCACCGATATTGGGGGCCGCTTGGAATTCGGAAATTATCCTACGTTTAGCTGTTTAAGCTTAACGAGTGATTTTGTTCCGTTGAGCGGAAACCCCTGACCGTAAGGGGTGTACGGAATCAGTGGGCTGTCCGTTTGTGGTTTTGCTTATTTTCGTACACCCAGCCACCGTGGTGTACGGTAATCGTCGGTTTCGGCCATGGTCAATTCATAACGGACTAAAATTATACGAGAGGGAAGCATTTATGCCACCTCGACAGATAATAAGCAGTGAAGAACAGGATCGCTTACTGGTTATACCAGATGATGAAGTTATCCTGACCCGAATGTGTTTTTTGAATGAACAGGATATTGCACTCATTAATAAACACCGACGGCCAGCAAACCGCCTGGGCTTTGCTGTATTACTCTGTTATCTGCGTGGGCCTGGATTTATTCCGGACAAAAGCAATCCCCCTCACAGTGGTGTCATATCAAGAATCACTTCCCGGCTGAAACTTCAGCCTGATTTATGGTCGGAATATGCCTCAAGAGAGCAAACTCGCTGGGAACATCTGACTGAACTTTATCGTTACCTGAAATTAGCTCCGTTCAGCCGGTCACTGCAAAAAGATTGTATCCAGCATCTTCACCCCTATGCCATGCGTACTGACAAGGGATTTATGCTGGCGGAAGAAATGCTCAGTTGGCTACATAACAATAATGTTATTTTCCCTTCTGTTGATGTGATCGAACGGACGATTGCCGAAGTTGTTACGCTCGCTGACAGAGCGGTATTTTCGGCACTTACCGCGCAACTGGAAACGCAGCATAAATCAGCACTCGACAGTCTGCTCAGATCAGAGGGTGAACAACTCTCCCGTCTGGCATGGTTGCTTCAGTCTCCGGGTAAAATCAACGGTAAAAATGTGCTGCAACATATCGACCGACTTAATTCCATCACCGCGCTGGGGTTGCCTGATGGTATTGCGCTTTCCGTTCACCAGAACAGGTTGCTTAAACTGGCGCGTGAGGGCCGGAAAATGAGCAGCAGGGACCTGGCAAAATTCACCGATGTCAGACGTTACGCTACGCTGGTTTGTATAATAACAGAGGCTAGGGCCACCCTGACTGACAAAGTGATTGATCTGCACGAGCGTATCCTGGGTAGTCTGTTCAGCAGGGCAAAACGCACGCAGGCCGAACGGCTCCAGCAAACGGGAAAGCTTATTCAGAGCAAGCTGAAGCAGTACGTTACCGTCGGGCAGGCGTTACTTAACGCCAGAGAATCCGGCGAAGATCCCTGGACTGCAATAGAAGACGTCCTGCCCTGGCAGGAATTCATCAACAGCGTGGAAGAAACGCTGTTTCTGTCCCGTAAGGGCAATTTCGACCCGCTTCACCTGATCACCGAAAAATACAGTACGCTGCGTAAATACGCCCCGCATATGCTGTCAGCATTGCAGTTCATGGCGACACCTGCGGCGCAGACGCTCAGCGATGCGCTGGACACCATAACGGAAATGTACCGTAAACAACTTCGTAAAGTGCCTCCATCAGCGCCAACAGGGTTTATCCCTGAAAGCTGGCGAAAACTGGTGCTCACACCTTCAGGCATCGACCGCAAGTACTACGAGTTTTGCGTACTGAATGAACTCAAGGGGGCATTACGTTCCGGTGATATCTGGGTTAAAGGATCGCGCCGTTACAAAAATTTTGATGATTATCTCATCCCAACTGCTGAGTTTGAGAAATCCCGACATAATGATCAGTTACAGTTGGCCGTTCAGACCGATTGCCAGGCATACCTTCAAGCCCGTATGACTCTTCTTGCATCGCGGCTGGAGGAAGTTAAGGCGATGGCGCTTGCGGGTGATTTGCCCGATGTTGATATCTCAGATAAAGGCGTAAAAATCACTCCGCTGGAGAATAGCGTTCCTTCAGGTGTTTCTACCTTTGCGGATTTGGTCTATGGCATGCTCCCCCATCCTAAAATTACGGAGATACTGGAAGAAGTTGACAGCTGGACGGGATTTACACGTCACTTCGTGCACCTCAAAAATAATAACGTCAGACCAAAAGACGGAAGACTGTTGCTGACCACTATTCTGGCTGACGGCATCAACCTTGGGCTGACAAAAATGGCGGAAGCCTGCCCTGGGGCCACAAGATCATCACTCGAAGGTATTCAGGCATGGTACATCAGAGATGAAACTTATTCAGCGGCACTTGCCGAGCTGGTCAACGCTCAGAAAGCGCGACCTCTGGCCGCATTTTGGGGTGACGGGACAACATCGTCGTCAGACGGGCAGAACTTTCGGGTAGGCAGTCACGGACGTTATGCCGGTCAGGTCAATCTTAAATATGGTCAGGAGCCGGGCGTGCAGATTTATACACATATCTCAGATCAATACAGCCCGTTCTACGCCAAAGTGATCAGCCGAGTGTGCGACTCAACCCACGTGCTTGATGGCCTGCTGTACCATGAAAGCGATCTGGAAATTACCGAGCATTACACCGATACCGCATCACTGAACATGTTTTCGCCCTGATGCACCTGCTGGGATTCGCTTTTGCGCCAAGGATCCGTGATCTTCATGACAAGCGGCTGTTTATTCATGAAAAGGCCGAGCGCTATCCGGGGCTTCAGTCCGTCCTATCAACAACCAGCCTGAATTTCAAAGACATTGAGACCCACTGGAATGAGGTGCTTCGCCTCGCAAGTTCGATAAAACAGGGGACAGTTACCGCATCGCTGATGATGAAAAAACTGGCCAGTTACCCTAAACAAAATGGCCTTGCAAAGGCATTGAGGGAAATCGGGCGCATCGAACGGGCACTGTTTATGCTGGACTGGTTTCGCGATCCATCACTACGCCGACGCGTACAGGCGGGGCTGAATAAAGGTGAGGCCCGCAATGCCCTTGCGCGAGCTGTCTTTATGCATCGGCTGGGTGAAATCAGAGATCGGGGACTGGAGAATCAGAGCTATCGTGCCAGTGGTCTGACGTTACTGACTGCGGCAATCTCACTGTGGAATACGGTATATATAGAAAGAGCCATAGATTCCCTGAGAAGAAAAGGGATCCCGATTAATGAGCAACTGATCTCTCATCTGTCGCCTCTGGGATGGGAACATATCAACCTGAGTGGAGATTACGTTTGGCGAACCAATCATAAGCTGGGATTAGGGAAATACCGCTCGTTACGCTCAGTAGATAGTGGCCTGTACAAAAAACAGTCTTAGCGAATGGAAGGGACTTCCCCTGGATATGCACCTGATTAACTTTCGTGCGATCATGGGATAAATATTGACCCAGAGGGATTCGTTATGACCATCACTACTGTCGGTATCGATCTTGCTAAAAATGTATTTGCAGTTCACTGCGTTGACCAAAATGGTAAAGCAGTTCTGGTTAAACCCAAGGTGTCACGTGCAGCACTTCCTGAACTCATCGCAGGTTTACCTCCCTGTGTAATTGGAATGGAAGCCTGCTCGGGTGCCCACTATTGGGCAAGATTATTCAGGCAGTATGGCCATGATGTCCGGTTGATGGCCCCAAAATTTGTCTCACCCTATCGCATGGCGGGTAAGACCGGGAAAAATGATGCAGCTGATGCAATAGCTATTTGTGAGGCGGTGCAGCGGCCGCATATGCGCTTTGTACCCGTCAAAGACGAAAGTCAGCAGGCAATGCAGTGCTTACATCGGACAAGGCAGGGATTTATCCAGGAAAGAACGGCAACGTATAACCGTCTTCGGGGTCTGGTATCCGAATTTGGGATTATCGCCCCACAAAGCACTGATGCTCTACGTCATATTGTTTCTGACCAGAGAGAAACTCTGCCAGTACAGGTCAGGCTTTGCATTGATGATCTATTGGCTCATATCACTAATATTGAAGAAAAAATCGCCGAATATGACAGGGTATTATCTCGTGTGGCCAAAACAGACCATCGCAGCCAGCAGTTAATGGAACTGAAAGGTATTGGCCCCACAACAGCGAGTGCACTGGTCGCCAGTATTGGCAACGCACATGATTTTAAAAACGGGCGCCAACTGGCAGCCTGGCTGGGGTTAACGCCATCGCAATACAGCAGTGGTGGAAAATCAAAGCTTGGCAGAATAACGAAAGCCGGTGATTCATATCTGAGAACGCTGCTGGTACAGGGAGCGCGTTCTGTGATGATAGGGGCAGAGAATAGAACGGACTCGTTTAGCCGTTGGGTCTGCTCGTTGATTGGCAGGCGGGGATACTGGCGTGCTGTTGTTGCAATCGCTGCCAAGAATGCGAGGTTGTGCTGGGCATCATTACATTACGGCGATGACTTCAAACTGTATTCGGCAACATGAAAAATTTAACTGTGTAGTAACTGAACTGCAACTCGTTGATGGTAAAGGGTTAGACCCCCGTGAGAAGTATCTGCATATCCTACTGGATATCACTATCCGATTAGCGAAGGAGGATCTCACGAGCGTCTTTCATCAGGGTCCGAATCAATAGAGATTCAACGTGACCGTTTATAGTAGCGCAGTCTTATCCCTTGCCCTTCATTGATGAACAGACAGAAATTAAAAACCGGCGTTGACTGTTCGGGGAAGCCCTTATAGTAGCTTATTTTCCCTTTTCCAAGCGGACCCCGTGGACGTCAATCCAACCTTCGGCTTCTCTCCTGCGCTCCGCGCGCAATACGGCGCTCATGCGCGCCCACCCGTCTTGCCTGTCAGGCACCGGCGAACCTCTCCGAGCGCCATGTGGGTCAGACCCAACGCGCGGTAGTCGGTGGGCTCCGCCCACGACGAAAACTTCGCGACGACGATGCCGTTCGCGCGGTCGACAAAGAGATTCTGGCCGTAGACACCCATAGCAAACAGAGTCTGAGCCGTTCCGTCAATGGTGTACCAGCCGCTTCGGAAGCTCATGGATTTGCTGATCGGTGCAAATCCGGTGGCCCATTCGCCGGACGCCCAAGCCGCGCGGTCTCCGTTCTGCGCCAAGTCATCGATCAGTTCCGCAGGAACGACCTGAGTGCTTCCGCACAGACCTTTGTTGACGAGAAGTTGCCCGATGCGAGCGAAGTCGCGTGCAGTCGCACATAGGCCGCCGGTACAACGTGGTGCGCCTCGCGCATCGAGCGTGATGGCGGCGTCCTGCTCGACTTTTAGCGGTGCCCAGAGAAGTTCGCTCAACATGGCAGCTATAGGTTGACCCGTGGCTCGCTCGATTACCCAGCCCAGCAAGTCAGTGTTAGCCGAAACATAGCGAAATCCGCCGCCATGAGACTGGGCCGGACCTTTTAGCTGCGTGAAAAATGCATGCAGGCCCACAGAGGCTGTGCCGGACCGCGTCGGTTCCCAACCGGTCGCCTCGTCGTATGCCGTTTGCTGGGTCTCGTCGAACTGAATACCGACGCGCATGTCCAGCAGGTGCCGAACCGATGCGCCCGCATACGGGCCGTTGCCAATTTCTGGGACGTACGTTGTGATTGGCGCTTCCACATCGAGGCGACCTTTCTGCGCGAGCAGTCCTGCGAGCAGACCCATGACCGCCTTGGTCGCAGACATAAGAATGTGCTTCGACGATGCAATCATGCCGTTACCGTAAAACTCGTGCACTACCTGGCCATTGAGCAGCACCACCAGTGCATCGGTCGAGGTGGCGGCTAGCACCGCATCGAGGCCGAGCTGCGGCCCGTTTGGGATCTGCAGAGAAAAACCGTCGAGGCTTTTGGCCGATGCATCGAGCGTCGACGTGTTCGTGCCTCGCTTTACGGTTGCCACGGGCAAAAGCTCATCGATGTGATGGAACGATCGACGGTTGTTCGGCGCATTTCGCCAGTTGGACAAGTTCACGCCGGCGGGCGACGCTGGCTGCGCAGAGGCTGAACTTGCGAAAGGCAGTCCTGACGACGATGCAGCCGCCGACAGCAGGAGACGGTTGAAAGTTCGCTTTGTCATCACTGGTTTCCCCTTTGCATTGGCTGTTGAAGCCTAGCAGTGTAGGAAACAAGCTCCAGATAATCTATAGTTGGTAGTCGCTATTTCATTTGAGATCGTCTGATATCAGAGTGATATCGCTTGCCAGCTTAATTTTGACAATGGACAGGTATGGAGCAACTTAACCTTCAGGCTATACGAAGCAGGGTAATAACGGACTCGGGTAGTAACAGGCATATATTTTTTGGTGTAGACAGCAATTTCATCTTTCATGCGTTAATCACGGTGATGTCTATCATTGAGCATGCTGATCACTCCGTTTACCATTTCCATATCATCTCTTCAGAATTTGACGAAGGTGATGCGGCTAAATTTTCTGAAGTTCTTGCAGGTAGAAAACATGGATTAACGGTACATCATGCGGGCGATGATATGTTCAGTTCGCTCCCTACTACCGCGTTGTTTACACGCGCTACCTATTATCGCTTGCTCGCGCCTCAGCTGGTTCCGTATGCCGATCATGTACTTTATCTCGACGCTGATATGGTCTGTATCAAATCTCTCGATCCTTTATGGCTATTAGCTGAAAGGGATCCGAATGTTGTGGCGTTCGTTGTCGGAGAAATTGAAAATCTCCAGAAAGCACTTGCAGAGAATGTTGGGCTGAAAAAAACCGACTATTTCAACGCGGGCATGATGCTCATCAACGTTCAGAAATGGAAACAGACCGGCATTAGCGAAAAGGCACTCCAGGCACTGACTAACTCTGAAAAGCCTCTCCAATATCTCGACCAGGATGCCCTTAACATCGTTCTTGAAGGGAATGTTTGTTACGTGGACCGACGATTTAATCACATTGAAATGCTGGCCCACAATGCGCACAGCTATAGCAAAGACGTGCCAGCCAATACCTGCGTTATTCATTATGCAGGCGCTGATAAACCATGGCAGCAATGGAACCAGCAGAAAGTCTGCCAGTATTATCAGAAAATATACCGCCACTCGCCTGTGGCTTCACGTCCATTCGATCTGCCTCGAAATCATTATCAGGCAAAAAAAATGTACAAGACCATGTTCAGGACGCATCAGTTACTCAGAGGAGTGTACTGGCGGTTAAGGTATTTCCAGATGAGGTATTTCTAAGATGATGCTCCTTAAAAAGGGTCCGGTTATTACGTACCGATTAGCTTATCAGGCTATTTTTATTGTTATCTGCACGGCCCTTTCAACATCCCTTTTTGTCGATGCCTATCCGCGAAAGCTGTTATACCTCTCCGGCTATGTATCGTTGCTGTTTATGGCCATAAAGATTAAGCAGAAAGATTTTGTTTTCGACAGGGTGGCTCTGGCTGTGGCCGCTGCACTGATGTTGATCGGCTCGATCAGGTTTATGTGGGGAGAGATGTATTCACAGACTCAGTTCAGCGATATCACTTCAAATTATCGTACGGGCGGAAAACTCTTCATAATCTCTGGCTTGATGGCGTATTTTTTTATCGCATGGCGGCACAACATTGCGCGAAGGGCTGTACTCAGTGGGTTTGCAATCCTGCTTGCAGGGCTTATTGCCACGACGGGATTTGCAGTGCATGAGCATCTGCAGACGGGGTTGCGGATACAATTACTGACCGATTCAGCTGGCACGGTGTCCTATCTGATTACGGCTCTGGCTTTATGTACGCTATTCACAGGCTATAGAGCCGTGGAGCACGTAGGGGGCAGGACCTGTATATTCTGCATTACTTTCCTGCTCAACACGCTGCTGCTTATCCTGACTGAATCCCGGGCTGGAGTGCTGACTTTGCCCATACTGTATCTGGGATTCTTCTGCCTGACGCATGCACGGCTCATCAGATTCGCATTAATTCCTCTGGTCGTATTAATGGCCGCCGGCTTTACCATGTTGCCACAGTCTGTATGGCAGAGACTGGACAGCATCCGCACGGAAATTGGGTCGTACAATACAAATAATGATACGTCGATTGGCGCACGCTTTTCTATCTGGAAGGGGGGGTATGCCAGTATCAGTTGGACACTGATGGGACAAAGCCCTGATGAGAGAACATCAAAAGCCCGGCAGTTTATTGTCGATCATGAACGAAAAAATCCTGAAGCTTACAAGAATGTTCAGTATCACCTTCATGATGACATTTTAGAAACGCTCTCACTTCAGGGGATAGCCGGCGGAGTATCAATTCTGGTCTTTTATCTTGTGCTGCTGATTGTTCCTCTGACGAGGCGCCCTTCAGCCATAGCGATTTTGCCGGCCTCCTTTGTCATTTTCGGACTGACGGATACCGTACTGATACAGTCACTTTCAGTCACAACGCTATGCCTGTCAGTTTTTGTCAGCTATGCCCTGCTGCAATCCTCGGAAGGCAGAGATTTTATCCAGAGATAGTGGGAGTTTTGCCAGCGTCCGTCGATTGATTCAGCGACCGCTGGCAGGATGATGCCCTTTCAGAGAGCTCGTGTCATACGTAATTTCAGGTACTTTTTCTTAAAACTCAGTCTCACGCGTGTATCGCATAAAAATGAAACGAGTGATATGTGATTCAAAACTTCCCGCACATGAGCCCTGTCAATTTCATCTTTGATGTCTGAATAATGCCTGTGCTGAATGTTGATCCAGTGGCAGGCAATCAGGTTCTCATAGCCCTCACCAAAAGCCACTGCCATCTGATCTGTAGCCTGGATGAGCATGCTTACCTTCTCTGGATCAATGTCTACGGACAGGCTGTTCTTACGCTTAAAATACAGTACACGTTTACGACGTTCGGTAATGTGTTTTTCCGCGTCCAGATAACTGATCGAAGGGTTATAGAGTGCCGGTATATTTTTATTGAAGCCAATATGATGGCTGTGCTTCATGCGCCATGCCAGACTCAGACGTTCATAGTCCAGCACATCATCAAAATCAATGATGACATCAAAGTTCTGCGCGTTTAACGCATCAAGTGACATGCGGTTCTTATACTGAATGATATGATCAAGATAATCACAGTTCTTCAGCATCTGACCGCATACCGGGCCTGTCAGCACTGAAACCCTGTACCCCTGTTTCGCAAGTAAATATGCCGTTCCTGTGGTCACAACCATATCGCCTATTTTATCATCGAGACGAAGCAGTAGGATATTGCGAACCTTGCTGAGTTCAAAAGAGGATCGGGATCGTTGAGTACGCAGGAAAGATAACAAAGTCTTTTTTTTGATTTCTCTGAAGAACTTATTTTTATTTCTGTTAAACGATTTAAGGAACTGCATAAATTACCCATAACTGAGAGCAGGTCGCAATAAAATTCCGATTAATATCAGATCGGAGCATGAACTTATCATCTTATATATTAACGTTTTTCAGGAATTAAAAAAAACATTCTTACATCCAATCTGTTTTTGGGGCCTAATTTTTTTGTCTCACTTAAGCCGTATCTAAAGACTACAGACCAGTCTGGCTAATGGCTTCGAATAGTCCGCATGAAAATTATTCTGGACTTGAGAGCGTTGCATGTATACAAAGCCCGGATGTCTTATCGGTCACCGGAATTTTTACGTGAATCAATTTAGTGATTTCTCAACTCAGGCAACGTTCCGCAGGCTTCTACCCTACATAGCCCCACACAAAAAGGGCTTAATTGCGGCAAGCCTGGCCCTGATAGTCAGTGCCGCAACCGATGCAGGTCTGCTTTCACTACTCAAGCCCCTGATGAATGGAATTGGCTTTGGCAGCGTTACGCCCGAATCGTTACGCTGGCTGCCACTTGCTGTCATCGCGCTCGTTGCCCTTCGTGGTGTGACAGGATACGTATCAGATTACTGCATGGCATGGGTGTCGGGCCGCGTGGTGATGTCCATGCGACGTCAGATTTTCAGTCATCTGATGGGAATGCCTGTCAGTTACCATAATCGCCATTCGTCAGGTAGCCTTCTGACCAAAATTACCTATGACTCTGAGCGCGTTGCATCTGCCTCATCTGATACGCTCGTCTCACTGGTCCGGAATTCTGCCTCAATTATCGCTCTTATGGTGCTTATGGTCTGGAACAGCTGGCAGCTTTCCATAGTGCTCCTGGTCGCTGCGCCAGTCATCGCGCTGAGCGTCCGAGCGGTGTCCGGCAGGTTTCGTCGAATCAGTCAGGATTTGCAAAAAACCATGGGCCGCGTAGCCGTCAGCGCTGAGCAGATGCTCAGAAATCATCGTGAGGTACGAATGTTCGGCGGTCAGATTACTGAGCAGACGCGCTTTGCAGACGTCAGTAACTCAATGCGCAAGCACGGCCTGAGAATGGTCTCTGTTGCTGCTCTTTCAGACCCATTCATACAAATGATTGCTTCGATGGCGCTCGCCGCGGTGCTTTTCGCTGCAAGTTTTCCATCCGTACTGGAAACGCTTTCTGCCGGCTCTGTGACAGTGGTTTTCTCCGCCATGTTCATGATAATGCGCCCGCTGAAATCATTAACGGGACTTAACGCCGGCTTTCAACAGGGCATGACGGCATGCCACTCACTGTTTAGCCTTCTGGATACCGCTCAGGAACGAGACGAAGGTACGCTATCTGCTGAAGGTGTACGGGGCGAGCTAGAGTTTCGTAATGTCAGCTTCCGCTATGAAAACTCGGAAGACTATGCTCTACGTAACGTGAGTTTCAGAGTGCCTGCAGGTAAAACCGTAGCGCTGGTCGGTCGATCAGGCTCAGGAAAAACTACCTTGGTCAGTCTTCTCCCGCGCTTTTACGATGATTACGAAGGAGAAATACTGTTAGACGGGCATGAAATCAGGAGTTACCAGCTCAAGTCTTTACGGGATAAAATTTCGCTGGTTTCCCAGCACGTTCATCTTTTTGACGCAAGTCTGGCTGACAACATCGCCTATGCCAGTCCTGAAAACATTTCCCGTGCGGATATCAGTACCGCTGCATCTAAGGCTTATGCCGATATTTTTATAAATAAATTGCCTGAAGGCCTCGATACAATGGCCGGAGAAAATGGTGTCCAGCTATCAGGTGGTCAGCGTCAGAGGATAGCCATTGCACGAGCCCTGTTAAAGAAAACGCCACTGCTTATCTTGGATGAAGCTACTTCAGCATTGGACAATGAGTCTGAGCACGCAATAAAAATGTCACTGGGAAATTTCAGGCATGAATGCACGGTGCTGATTATTGCTCACAGACTTTCAACCATTGAGGCCTGCGATGAAATTATCGTAATGGACGATGGCCAAATCAGTGAGCGTGGGAGCCACGCCAGCCTTCTGCAACAGTCTGGTCTGTACTGTAAGTTACATGACATGCAGTTTACTGCTGAGCAGTAGGTATTCGTATAACTCCTTTCTAAAAGTCCATCATGCGGGCGAGCAGTGCGCAGCCTGCCCCTGAATGCCGCGTCAGCGGCATTCAGGGGCCAAAAACCGTTAAGGACGGCTCATATCCCATCGGGCGCCGTTAACCCGGCAGAGCCGGTTACAGAGCGTTAAGTTCATGCAAGGCCAACCCCCTCCCTGCCCGACGTCGTTTAAGCAGCGGCCTTTCAGACGCGCATAAGTCAGATGGTCGCAGACGAAAGATAGAAACCGCGGGCCTCAGTCTGAAAGCCATTAAGAACTCCAGTTACAACATCTATCTATAAAGCGACTCTGTTCCGCCCCTTGAGGCCGGGGCGGCGGCGCTTTTCAGGTGGGTTTCGCTCGCTGGTTATGTTTGCGTGATCATGATGGTCTGATGTGGCCTAATGATCTTGGACACGACTTAAGGGTGATAAACTTCCCCAATACATAAGAGGTGTCCAATGAAAGGTCGAAAAGCTTTTTCTCCTGAGTTTAAGTGCGAAGCTGCAAGCCTCATGGTTGATCGTGGCTATTCTATTGCGCAGGCCTGCGAGGCTATGGGCGTGGGTAAAACGGCGATGCAGCGCTGGGTTCATCAACTTAATAGTGAACGCGGTGGCGTAACACCGGACGTGGGTAAAGCCCTGACGCCTGACCAGCAGCGTATTCAGGCGCTCGAAGCCCAGATCCGTAAAATTGAACGCGAGAAAAATATCTTAAAGGAGGCTACTGTAGATTCAACTTGTCAACGCAACACCCTTTTCAAAAACCTGTTTTGGCGTCCTAAATTTCAATGTTTTCCTCGGCCTGTTGTTTAATTGCTCTGCGACCTGGTCCAGGTCTTCTTGTGAATGTTGAGCCAGACAGGTCTTTTTAGGGAAGTATTGCCGAATAAGGCCATTAGTGTTCTCGTTGGTACCTCGTTGCCATGGGCTTTGTGGGTCACAGAAATAAACTAGCGTGCCTGTATTAGCCGTAAAATCAGCGTGTTTGGCCAGCTCCATACCGCGGTCCCAGGTCAATGACTGCCTGAGTTTGAAGGGCATTCCTTTAAATTTCTCTATCAATGCATCATTCACTGAAGTGGCGTCTTTTCCCTTCAATTTCAGCAGGATGGTATAGCGCGATTTCCTATCAACGAGAGTAGCAATATGTGTATTTTTTGTTCCTGAGACTAAATCCCCTTCCAAGTGGCCAACAGAACGACGATTGTCGATATGCCCCGAACGCTCATGGATCGAAATACCATTGACGATGTTAATCGTCCCGCGCTCACCCTTGCGAGAGTGGCGTTTTCCATGACGTAGACTGTGAGAACGGCGCAGGTGCTTTACCAACAGATGATGTAAGGCGTTTCTGGTGCGAAAATACAGGGTTTTATAAATCGTCTCTGCTGATATTTGCATCGATTTTCGGCGATACGCTGTATTTTTAAGCCATCCGGATATTTGTTCAGGAGACCATTTGAGCTCCAGTTTTTCCAAAACTAAATCCCTTAATTCCAGATTCTTATCCAGCAAGCAGGGCTTCGGCCTTTTGGCCATTCGGTTCGCCCGGTTGTTCGCATCCACAGCTTTGTAATAGCGTCTGCCACGGTTACGTTGAACCTCTCTTGAGATCGTAGAAGGCGAGCGATTTAGAGATTGCGCAATAGCTCTGATACTTTTTTTGGCAGAGAGTCCGACGCGTATTTCTTCCCGTTCAGATAACGTTAAATGTGATGAAGCGCGTTTGCGCACGTTGGGCTTCATGCCACCGGAGTCTCTTAAATAGTGAAAATGGTGCCGGGCTTAGAATCCAGGGTTTTAGCAATGTCACTGAAGCCGATGCCGTTCTTCCATGAGTCGAAAACAAACTCTTTTTCTAGTGCCGTAAATGTACGCTTCATTCAATAATCCTCCGCTACCCCATGTTTTAGCATGGATGTTGCATTGATCAATTGAATCTACAGTAGCCTTTTTTAAAATATCGTTTTCCATTTCAATGCGTTGTATCTGTTTTTTAAGCTCACGTATCTCAAGCTGTTCTGGCGTCATGGGCGTTGCTTTAGGCGATTTACCCGCCCGTTCGTCCTTAAGCTGACGAACCCACTTATCCATCGTGGAAACTCCGACGTTCATCGCTCTGGCAGCGTTAGCAACGGAATAATTTTGGTCGAGTACAAGTTGTGCTGCTTCAAGACGGTATTCAGGGCTAAAAGTTCTTCTGGTACGTCCGGTCATAGGGTCACCTTTGATGTGCTGAGGTGATGATATCACCTCTTATCAGGTGGCCAAATTCAGTAAACCACTACACTTCAGACAGCTCAGGGAAGCTCATCAGATTGCGAACAGAAACGCTTATCCAATCCATGCACGAACAGATAGGGCTGAAATGGTTTTTACCATTTCTGTTTATGAAGTAGCTGTAAGCAAACTCCCCTTCATTAACCACATCGCGAAAATCCGTTATTAAAGTGTCGTCAATAGTTACGCCAAAATCAGCCTTGGTTTTCTTCATGGTAATCACTTTCAAATCCATACACTTAGAGGTTGATTGTGACCGTTATAATAGGCAAAAACAACTCAGTGGGTTGACCAGCGCCCCATAACTCAAAATTGCTCGATTTAAGTATGTATTCCGACTTGCGCTCCTCGCTCTCGGCAGACATTCAGCGTGACGTGGTTCTTGAGAGTTTTCTTCGGGTTTGATGTTATATCCTGCCTATTCGTCTATTTGTGTAAGTGTATCCCTGAAGGTACATATGCCAAGTCATTTTCAATCTGACTATCTCAAGGGATGCCTACCCTCATTTCTTACTACTACTGGCAAAGAAGAGGTACCACTAGGCAAACCCACTCTCAAAACGAGAAAGTTCATTATTAAGAGGGTCACTCAGAGAGTGTATTGACAATAGCTATACAACAATCTAATGTATAGCTGTTGTCGATACAGGAGCTATAAAAAATGCGTGACGCTGCAATTAATTTACGTGCTTTGCCGGAACAGCGTGATCTCATCGATCAAGCTGCCAGTTTATTGGGTAAAAACCGATCTGATTTTATGCTGGAAGTAGCTTGTGAGCGCGCGCAGGCTATTCTGCTCGACCAGGTTTTTTTCCAGTTAGATACTGAAAAATTTCATGAATTCACAGCGATGCTTGATGCACCTCAAAAGACAAATCAGGGTCTGGAGCACCTGATGGCAGTGAAAGCACCTTGGGCATGAGTTTACAATTATCTGCCCCTGAGCCACTCACAACTGCACATATCCTTGATGCTTTTGGTTGTGGGGAATCAACGTTAGATGAATGGTTAAAACGGCGCGCTCTGACAAACCATTTAAATGGTGCAAGTCGTACTTTTGTTGTCGCGACTAACGATAAAAGTGTTGTCGGTTATTACGCCCTTGCAGCCGGCGCTGTGTCCCACAGGGAAGCAACAGGGGCAGCTCGGCGTAATATGCCTGACCCAGTTCCGGTCATTGTATTGGGAAGATTGGCGGTCGACCTTCGCGCTCAGGGAATAAAGTTAGGAGCCTCATTGTTACAGGATGCTGTTCTTCGAGTTCACTCAATTGCTGAAAATACAGGGGTCAGAGCATTGCTCGTACATGCACTTCATGAACCAGCTAAACAATTTTATGAACACTACGGTTTTACATCATCGCCAATTAATCCGATGACATTAATGCTTCGCCTTTAGTATTCACAGCAACCTTGAAGCATAGCAAGTGATGAAATCGAAAAAACCAAACAAGAAGTCATACTTCATAATGATGAAGTATGACTTGTGCTATTTTTTATTCTTATGATTTAGAAGGCTTTTTTCCATAAGGTCAGTCATCGCACCTTCATGCGCCTGAAGATTACGAATATAACGCATTAATGTTTCGGGCTTTTTCCATGTCCCTTCCTGCATAATCTGAGCAACGGCATAGCCACGTCCCGCCATGTCCTGCGCAGCTCCTACACGGGCACTGTGACCAGTCCAGGTCATGTAGCGCCCTTTATTTGGGGTGATAGTTTCAGCTGTTCCAATCGTCCGCCATGCCTTGGTGAAGATAAATTCAATCGCCGGCGTGCTCAGCGGACGGGTGATAGAAAGAGTTGCACTCCCAGAGCGGTGAACCGGACAGAAGAGGAAAGCGTCAGGTTCGGCGCTCATACCTGACGCAGACAACCATTCTGACAACCGTCGGGAAGACTGCGAGCTTAGGGATTTGATAAGGCCCCCGTCTGAACAATAGTTTTGGTATAGCTTACATTGAGGATGATCCTGCCATCCGGTGCCCGGGAGATGTCTCGAACACGGAGACGTGCTAATTCACTGATACGCAGCAGCGTGCTATAAGCGAGATGCAGAAATGCCAAATCCCGTTTGTGCCGAAGCGATATTGAGTCAGACCACAGTGCATCCAGTTTCAGCAAATCTTCAAGACGGAAGGGAACCGCCTGACCCGTACGTTCACCGGTTACAACCGCAACACGATTTATCTTCTTAACGGCCCTGAATACCAGCGGTGAGATGTTAGGAGGGGTGAGACCTGCGTTACGGTGTAACATTGAAATTAAAGAACCGTGCGTGGCAATCGTTGAAGAGGCGCGCCCGTTCTCTTGTAGCCAGTTCAGGTAATCGCGAAGATCGTCCGGAAGCATAGGCAAAAACGAACGACCATTCTTTGTCGACCATGTATGACAAATCCGCATTACGCTCATCAGTTGTCGCCAGGTATTAGGTGAAAATGCTTCTTTGTCCTGTACAAATTCCTTAAGCCTGGCCAGAACATCCTCTTCAGTCTGGATAGCCGGTAGCGCTTGGGGGATTGGTGTTAATTTATCCATATTTAGCTTAAAAAGCGAACTCCCGGTAACTGACGACGCTACGTAGATTCTGAGAAAGATGCAGGGGATTTACCTTGCAGATTTCACGTAGCGAAACCTGCACGATCGACAGAAAAAAATCATCTACACCTGTAACTACTGGTTAGATTACCAGTTCCTTCAAAAGAAGACTAACTTTATATAAGTCCCATTATATAAAGTTGAATAAATCTACCCATGTTTAGGAAATACTATAAAATATTCAGTAGAAAGGGCTTTTGGGTTATTGCATCTGCAGGGATAGATGACTTTGCTCTAACGTATGTCCCTCGCCATTGCTGCAGACGATCTTCCCACTGTTAGTCTTAGAGGCACTAGGTTTGATAAAAGACGAACTCAAAGCCTTTATTGTGGCAACCGGCGTAAATATGTCTGACAGACGCTGATAGTCAGCATATCCTCTACGCCGCTATACTCAACCTCATCCAACTCAAAATGTGACATGTAAGTGAGTGCACATAATCGGTCATCAATGTTGTGTAAATAATAATAATAGATTTGATGATTCGATTGCTTGTTCTTTTTCTATACCTATCCAGGTGCCGTAAAGACCTGCACTATACCCGTGAATAGTACCTTTTGAAGAATATCCTGTAAGCGAGCTATGTGTTTTACTTTTGCTAGTGCCGTATCCAGTCATAAGACCGAGACTCAAACGATCCGCTCCTTTTAATTTCATGATTTAATATCACTCCCAATCTGAACAACATACTGATTACTTTTTGTTTTAAGCTGTCCAGAAGAAGTGTGCCAATTCGTATGTCCGCCAACATTACGCATCCAAAGCAGGGTATTATTTTGCTCATCCGTAAATGAATCACGGTAAGTAGCACCTGAGGACCGGTCGCCAATACGTATAGAGTATCTGTATTATGTGCCACTCAAATACGATTCTATTTAAATCTGAATTTAAACTTAAACCATAGTTTACACCAAGACCTAAATTCCATATGGAAACTTGAAAAACTTTCCATACTCAATTTATTTAGTGCATTATTCTTGTGGCTACTGATTGTTTTCTCCTCAATATTAAGAAATTTTGAAATACTTTTTGAACTAATACCTTTGCAAAGATTATCTAAAACCAATAACTCACGCATAGTAAGCGGTGGTTTAGGGATGAAGTGACTATTTCCTATGACTTCCATAAGTTCATCAGCGAAATCATTAGTGTTGAGGTTCATCGAAATTTTATTCTTTCTGCATATTGCAAATATCTGTATTGGTTCAACAAATAAATTTGGTTTAATTTTATCAGGAAAAAAAACATATACGCTACCGTGTCCTGTATAAAAATATTTAATATTGAGGTTCGAAGGTAAGAAACCATTCTTTAACACCTCTTTTAAACCAATCTCAAAATAACTATTCTCTGTAATAATCATCAACTAACTCCCATTTCATAAAATTCCTTCGGATTTGAAAAAAGTCTTATTTCCGCATCATAAATTAAGGTAAATACATTAAAAGAGGAACGCAGTAATTTTCCTCAGAATATAGCGCATCCAGTCATGTCTATTTACCATGTTCCTAAAGAAAGGCATTAATTTTAACATTAACACTTGTGAATCTACATTAGATGCTGCTACAAAAAACATTCACTCAACCAGTGTGCTATCGAGATTAACTTAAGCTATGGCTTTCATTCTAGAATGCGTTGATCTATAACTATAATTTTGATATCGTGATCAATTATCATTATGATCATATGAACTACAGTTTTATTATTTAGATTATTGCATGCTACATATGAATTACATTCAATGCTTAATGTTCTTTAATAATTAGTTTAAATTAAAAACTTTGAACACTTTTCTATTCCCAATATTATTCCTACATAAATTATGTAAATTTTTAGTTACAAATTTTTGAGAGTTTACTTTCAAATTTAAGTATAGTCTAATTTATAAATAGTTGTGCAAATTAATTACTATAAAATGATTCGATCACGAAACTTAAAAAGTAATTATGAGAGATATTCATGAAAAATAAATTAGTTATTTTCAGGGAAATATGCGATCTTTACGAAACCATACTTAAAAATGAGTCTATAAACGAAGCCATCATAAATCATTCATTGCTCATTTTGGATGAATTCCGTTCAAAAAAACTTTTTTATAAATATATTTTTAAAAATAATCGTTTTTTGGCTGTAAGTATCGCTGCATGTGTTTTTTATAATCAAAATGATTCCTATTTTTCTGATGTAAAATCAGAGTGCTTAAAAACAGGAATGATTAGTGAAAACACAATAACCTCACTACTCTCCATGCTTAAAATCACAGGAAGAATAACTATTGATAAGAGCAGGTTAGATAAACGTAAAATAAAGTTCTCTTTCACAGAGAAAGGGGAGTTAGATACACTATCTTTAATAAATTCTGTAATGCCAGCTCTTAATATTTTGTTCCCTAACATTGTCAACTCATCCAGTTTATCGAAAAATGAGTTAGGTTTTTTTTTCCAAAAATACTATGATATTTTTCACGCTGGTTTATATCTTGTAGATTTAACTAAAGGAGCTGAGATATTCATCACTAAGGACTCAGGCCATATGATCATGGTTAGCTTATTTATGTTATGCCAAAATAACGAGATTGAGTCAAAAAAATCGAAAATTTCATATATTTCAAAAAATTGTGGAGTATCACGTTCGCACTTAAGAAACATTCTCATTGAGGCAAATAAATTGAACCTCCTAGTTTTTGATAACAAGTCAGGGAACATTCAAATCCTTGATACTTTCAATTCTATGTTCAGGTCCTATATGGCATATTACTTTTCTTTTGTAATTTACGGGTTAAAAGTGAGTTGAAAAATTTTGAAAAAAAGGTGTAATATTCTTCAAAGTAATAGCCTATGTTTAGGAACACTACCGTTATTACCAAAAACATCTTGGCTGAGAAATGCTAAGCTTCAAATTCGATATAAGAATAACCTTAGCTGTGGTTTTTTAGTAATACAAAAATTACCCCCAAATTTTAACAACAAACAACCTTTACTAATTGGTAAAAACATGTTCTGAACTATGACCTCTTGACATCATCCTTTTGTTGGAAACATCTTTCAAATTCTCGAAGTCGATGCTACAAGCTGCTGAATTAGGTTCAGTAAATTCAATTCATTTTAAATTTGAGAATACAAAAGGTTTTGAATTTCCTAAACACTAGACTTAACAATTGGTAAATAACTTGGAATATCTTTGGTATATTACTTCCATATAGCCTAAATATTCGTCAAAACTGTTTCTATCCAGTGTGCCAAGTGCGCCTATCCAGGGAAAATGGATGTCGTGGCTAATTTCTTATACGGATTGTACATTTCAATGAGACCAAGCTATAGACTTTACAACTGCTCATCATGAACTGGCTTCAGTTCTTGATAATGGTTCTAGCAGTGAGTTCGTCAGTGTCACGCGCAGATCGGCACTAGGTATTGTTGTTATTGATGCTGAGCACTATAAAAAATGTTGAAAATTCTGGTTGAATTAGAATTTACTGGTTGTTTAAACAACATGGCATGAGGCCAATCGGCGATTTATATTCTTTCATGTAGAGATATCATTGGCATTCACGAACGTATGATTGCAACTTACAGAAGTCTTGCAATCAATGATGATTCAGAATATGTCAACACTAATTCTGAATGGCTACATGTGTGAAGGTGACGGTGATTTATAAGTTCCAACTGCTGATTATATTCAAGCCATAGTGCAGCGCATTGTTTCAAGGGTGCAAATAATAGAACCGCATTTGCTTCATCAGTTTTGTTCCTCCAACATATTGAAATTCTTGTCCGGTTTCGGGTTGTCTACCTAGCAGCGCAGGGGAGGCTTAATGTGTGGAATATCGCTGGAGCACTAAAACAGCCGACATGATAAAATTATGTCCATATTTTAATGAACTAGATTTAACATAATTATGATTATATGAATCTAACTCATTGTTTATAATGAAATTAATAGTGCGTATCATCCTGACGGCGCAACACACCGATCCGCAAGACGTGCATCAAAAGCCTCAACCATTTGTAAGTAACCCAGCTTTAGTTCCACACACTTTTTGAGATTTCCGGTTTCTGATCCCTTCCCAATATTGATGCCAGGATAAATCAGAGATCCGGGTCTGTTGATCCCTTCCCAATATTGATGCCAGGATAAATCAGAGATCCGGGTCTGTTTGATCCCTTCCCAATATTGATGCCAGGATAAATCAGAGATCCGGGTCTGTTTGCAGGCTTCGGACAAATTCTTCCGGAGTCTGGTTATTTAATGAGGAATGTGGCCGGTACTGGTTATATTCCTGCCGCCAGTGCTCGATCTTCTCCTGAGCATCTTCCAGTGACAGGAACCAGTGCACATTCAAACACTCATCGCGCAGGCTCCCGTTGAATGACTCGACCAGAGCATTATCTGTCGGTCTGCCGGGCCGTGAGAAGTCCATTGTCACCTTATTTTCGTATGCCCATCGGTCAAGCGCTTTAGAGATAAATTCGCTGCCATTATCCGTCTGCAACCGGTGTGGTATACGGTGCTGCATTTGTTTCAGGCGCTCCATAACAGCCACCACATCCTCTCCGCGCAGCCCCTGACCAACTTCGATCGCCAGGCATTCACGACTAAAATTATCCACTACAGTTAGGGCACGTATCCGACGCCCGTTGAACAGATTATCAGCAACAAAATCCATGCTCCAGCACTGATCTAATGCGGTCACTTCTGGACGGGCGTGTCGGTGCCTGGCTGTAACATGCCTGAGTGGGCGTTTTGCTCGCAGATTCAGTCCTTCCTGACAGTAAATTCGGTGGGTTTTCTTGTGGTTGACTAACCAGCCTTCCCTGCGCAAAAGAATATGAATGCGCGGGCAACCATAGCGGATCCGTGTCTCCGCAATTTCTCTTATCCGGTGAGTCAGGGCCCTGTCATCACGACAACTGCGATAGAGGTATACCGTGCGACTCTGCATCATTAAACGGCAACCACGACGCAGCCCGATACGATAGGCGTCCAGCAGGTAAGTCACCGCTTCACGCTTCTGAATGGGCCTCAGAACTTTTTTCGAATGACATCCTGGAGCATTTCCTTATCCAGACTGAGGTCCGCCACCAGACGCTTAAGCCGTTGGTTTTCGTCCTCAAGCTGCCGCAAACGGCGCAGTTCTGTTACGCCCATACCGCCAAATTTTTTCTTCCAGTTATAAAAAGTGGCTTCAGAAATACCCATCTTTCTGCACACTTCCTCCACCCGAGTGCCTGTTTCGGCCTGTTTAAGGGCGAATGCTATCTGTTCTTCGGTATAACGGGTCTTTTTCATGGTTGATATGCCTCTCAGTGAGATGAAAGAAAGACCGGATACTTTAGTTTAGGCTGGCACTGTTTTCAGGGAGGAGATCATCTCAGCCATCAGCCGGTATTCTTCCGGCGTCAGGTTATTCAGGGATTCATGGGGCCGCTCACTGTTATATTCATTCAGCCAGCGCTCCGTTATTTCCCGTGCTTCATTCAGTGTTCTGAACAGATAAAAATCCAGTATTTCGGTCCGGTACGTTCGGTTAAACCTTTCTATAAACGCATTCTGTGTTGGCTTACCCGGCTTGATAAATTCCAGCATCACGCCATGCTCTTCGGCCCATTGCGCCAGAGCCAGTGATATCAGTTCCGGTCCGTTATACCTATTGAATGCATCCAGCTAGCGTTTAAGTCAGCTATTTTCTACAACTTGTAATGTCTGTGTCTGTCACAAGTGGAGAAAATCAATGAACACTTTAGTTAGTAACATCGGTGTGTCGGGGACTCTGATTGCCCTAGATATCGCTAAAAAACATCACGATGCAAAAATTCGGCACCCAGATGGACGAACATCCTATCTGCGTATTGAAAATACCCTGGAAGGGTTCAACCGACTGCTTGCGCTCACCGCTTCACCCCATGAAGATATTATCGCTGCATTTGAACCTACAGCTGATTATCACCGTAACATCGCATGGTGGTTACATAAGCAGGGAGTTCAGTGCCATCTTGTTTCATCTGTCAGATGTGCCCGAGCTCGTGAGATGCTGTTTAAGACCTGGGATAAAAATGATCGCAAAGATGCCAGTGTCATTATGTATTTGCTCGAACAAGGATTATCTTCACCATTTTATGATCCTCTGGCGAATGGCATTATCGATATACAGGAGATATCAAACACATACCATCAGGTTACTCTGGCACGAACACGATGTCCGAACAGCCTGGTTAACCACTATCTGACCCTTTATTTTCCCGAAGCTGAGCAGTTTCTGCATATGTCCCGGGCAGAGTGGTTTTGCCAGTTTTTAATTCAATTCCCTACACCGTCTTGTATCACGTCACTTAACCGGGATGTGTTTGTAAAACAGTCATGGGATGTTGTTGGGCGGAAACAGTATAAACAGCGGTTTCTTGAACATCTCTATGATGTTGCAGCGAATTCCATTGCATTACCGTTGCCAGATGATTCTCTGGCAGTGGCCACGTTCAGATTACAGCTTCATCGATATATCGAACTTTCGGCCCAACGATTACAACTTGAGAAACAAGCAGAAAAATATTTGCAGGAACGAAGTGACTACCAGCATTTACGTACGATCCCGGGGATTGGACCTGTCATTGCCCTTATGGTTATTGCTGAAAGTGGTGATTTGACACGTTTCGCTCATTATCGGCAGTACCTCAACTTTTGTGGTTTTAATCTCTCCGCCCTTCAGAGCGGGCAAAAGCACAGTGGTTACAGATTATCAAAACGTGGAAATGCGCGGTTAAGATATGCCTTCTGGCTTGCCGCCACAGTAGCAGTAAGAACGAGGGAAAACAGTTTCCGGTACAAATATGAACGCTATCTTCGGGAAAATGGAGACAAGCCTGATCAGAAAAGAAAAGCCATGACGGCTGTGGCAACAAAAGTCGCCAGAGTGGCGCATGCAATTGTAAAGCAGAATATTGATTACAAAGGGTATTATGAAATAAGCCATGGGACGTGATTCAACGGGCCGTAAGGCGCATCGCGACCATTAGATAATGCTCAACGTCCATGGTTTCCCAAAAATGCTGTGTTAAGTCCTGTCGGGCCATTTCGGACCCTTATATCTTGAAGATGGCATAAACTGAATTTGTAGGTCTGGCAAAGCTCATGCAGCACGTGCGAACCCCAGGGCATTAAGCCCGCATGCAAGCGTCCCGCGCATGAGCTGAGTCACTCATCACTAGCCCGTACAGTTGAATGAAAACAAATTCGTATCGTAAGGAGGGCACCATGAGTCAGCCAAATCAACACTGCATAGGTATCGATATTGCTAAGCTGTCGCTGGACATTGCAGGCACCGGAGAGTTCACATCATTTACCACCAATAATGATGACGACGGATTCACGATAATCCTGAAGGCGCTGCAAGAAGTGAAGATCTCGTTGATACTGATGGAAGCGACCGGAGGATTGGAGGCATCAGTAGCATGTATCTTACAAACCGCGGGTTATGAAGTGGTTGTTATTAATCCTCGTCAGGCTAGGGATTTTGCCCGCTCAATGGGATATTTGGCGAAAACGGATAAGCTTGATGCCACCATGCTGGCACAACTCGCCCAGGTCATCGATCGCCATCCTGACCGCAGCCGGTATATCCGTGCGCTGCCGGACGAAGCGCGCGCCGTACTCACCGCCATAGTTGTCCGTCGTCGCCAATTGAATAACATGCTGGTAGCCGAGCGTAATCGTCGCTATCCCTCTCATCCACAAAGTCGTAAGAGCATCAATAACATTATTGATGCGCTTGAAAACGAGCTAGACCGCATCAATGAAGAGATGAAGCAACACGTAAAAGTATTTTTCATGGAACAGGCCGAGTTGATTGGGAGCGTAAAAGGCGTTGGTGAAGTCACTGTCGCGTGTCTGATTGCTGAACTGCCGGAGCTGGGGAAACTCAACCGACGGGAGATTAGCGCACTGACCGGCGTTGCCCCCTGAACCGAGATTCAGGAAAAATGCGAGGTAGACGAACCACGTTTGGTGGCAGAGCCGGAGTCCGGGCAACGCTTTACATGGCGGCTCTTGTGGCTACACAGTTTAATCCCGCCATTAAAATGTTCTATCAACGCCTGCTTACCGCCGGAAAACCCAAAAAGCTCGCACTGGTAGCCTGCATGCGCAAACTCATCACCATTTTAAATTCAATGATCAGGAAAGGAGAAAAATGGGATGCCTCGTTAATATAAAAAATCTATTTATTACAATATTCAACATCAGGATTAAACATCAAATTCACTGTAAGTGTGCTTGACGATTACCCTATTGAATAATAAATGGATGCAGTTAGTAAAGTCCGCTATGTGCCAGATATAGTCATTCGAACCCTGAGGGTTACACTTTTAAGTGATTCAGGGTATGCGCTTACTGGTTACGAATATTGTGCCAGAATCATGTGATCTGATGATTGCCGCTTTGCTTTCGAGCCAGTAAGTGCTCCACGTTCGCTAACGAATACTCAGGGCATGCAGATAAACTGCTGACTATATTTCTTTCGAAGGGCGGTAATGCCTCCAATTGGTTGAATTTGATGTATAATGTCCGCTTTTGAGGTTCCCTCATGGCCAGCGTTAACGTTCATTGTCCCCGTTGCAATTCAGCTCAGGTTTACCGCCATGGTCAGAACCCCTGTGGACATGACCGCTTCCGTTGACGTGACTGCCACCGTGTGTTCCAGCTCACTTATTCTTATGAGGCCGTAAGCCGGGCGTGAAAGAACAGATCGTTGAGATGTCTTTCAACGGGGCGGGGGTCCGTGATACCGCCAGAACACTGAAAGTCGGTATCAATACCGTCATACGCGCATTAAAAAACTCGCACCGAAACAGTGACGTCTTCGCCAGTTGCTCATGCCGATATTGCCTGATCTGCGAACTGGATGAACAATGGAGCTTTGTTGGCAGCAAGGCCGACAGCACTGGCTCTGGTATGCATACAATACAAAAACGGGCGGTGTTCTGCTTACACCTTTGGCCCCCGAACCGATGAAACATGCCGTGAACTGCTTGCATTGCTCGCCCCTTTTACCATCGGCATGATAACCAGCGACAGCTGGGGTAGTTATGCCAGAGAAGTGCCGAGGATAAGCATCTGACCGGCAAGATTTTTACGCAGCGTATAGAGCGTAACAACCTGACGCTGGTACCCGTATCAAACGACTGGCGCGGAAAACGATTTGCTTCTCGCGCTCAATCGAACTCCACGAAAAAGTTATCGGTGCCTTCATCGAAAAACACATGTTCTACTAATTGGAGGCATTACCAGAATTCGATGCCCAGGGTGTGGCTGTCCGGTTTATTGATGACGGGATCAGCACCGACGGTGAAATGGGTAAAATGGTCGTAACCATTCTGTCAGCTGTCGCCCAGGCTGAACGGCGCAGAATACTGGAACGCACCAATGAAGGCAGACATGAAGCTAAGCTCAAAGGCATACGATTCGGCCGCAAACGCACCGTAAACAGGTCTATCGTTCTAGCACTCTATAGCAAAGGATCCGGGGCAACGGAAATTTCACGTCAAATTGGAATTGCGCGATCAACGGTCTATAAAATTATCTCTGAAGCGAGAGAAGGATAATTAATGCTCTGGATAAGGGATAATATCAAAATACGGCCTAATTATCTTAGGGTACTGTATTCAGAAGCGTTCGCGACACTAGGAACAAAAGAAAGGGGAGATGAATCTCCCCCGGCCAGCAAAAAAGCGCTCCGTATCAAACAGCAACGAAGCCGCCATCTACGAACAGTTCTTCACCGCCGACAAAGCTGCTTTCGTCAGAAGCCAGAAACATGACCGCCTTTGCAATTTCTTCGGTTCTGGCGAGCCTGCCGAATGGGATCGCTTGCTGCATCCACGCTTCCGAACCTTCATTGTTTTGCAGATAGGTCCGCATCGCGGGGGTCAACACCATTCCAGGCGAAACAACATTTACCCGGATGCCCTGACTTTTCAGATCTGTAGTCCATGTACGCGCAAGCGAGCGGATCGCCGCCTTCGTCGCACTGTAAATGGAAAGATTTGCAAAACCCTTGCTGCCTGCACCTGATCCGGTCAGGATGATGCTGCCGCCAGCCGTCATCAGCGGCAACGCTTTCTGCACGGTGAAGACAGTCCCTTTCACGTTAATGCCGAACACACGATCAAAGTGATCTTCCTCAATGCCACCAATCGGTGCTGATTCTGATATTCCTGCGTTGGCAAAAACCACATCCACATGGCCTTTTTCCTGCTGAATTTGCGCGTACAGGCGATCAAGGTCCACCTGACTACTGACATCGCCCTGCACTCCCACGGCACCCCGATTCCCTTTAAGGCTTCATTCAGTCGATCTTGTCGGCGACCAGTGATGTAGACGTGAGCGCCTTGCTCGGCGAAGGATTTGGCAGTGGTCAGACCGATGCCGTCGGTGCCGCCAGTAACGAGCACCACCCTGTTATCAAACCGTTTTGTCATGTCGCTTACTCGCTTTTGTTTCAAATGGAGGGTTGTTCCACTTATTATATGGAGCTATCCTCCATTTATCAAGTTGCAGAGAGACCAAGATTTTGACCCACGAAACAACTTTAAGGGCCGACGCCCAACGAAACAGAGAGCGCATTCTCGCAGCCGCCGAAGAAGTGTTTCTGGTGAAAGGCGCGAGCGCTCCCTGGACGATGTTGCGAAGTGTGCCGGGGTCGGTATCGGTACGCTGTATCGGCGCTTTCCAACACGCGAAGACCTGTTGGCTGCGGCCTACAGCGCCCGCTTCCTCACTTTTGCAGAAAACAGCCGCGCCCGAGCTACCGAACTTGGCCCATTAAGCGGCTTGCAAGCCTATTTAGAAGAACTGGTTCACCTCACGACCGTCTATCGCGGCCTTGCATCCTCACTCGGCACTGTTCTCCAGATCGGAACGCCGGGCTGCCTCGCAACGAGTGCGGAAGGTAGACGTCTTCTTGACCAGACTCAAAGGCTGGGAGCTATTCGGCCTGATTTCACCTTTGACGATCTGGTGTGCATTGCCACGGCCATCTTACTGTGTGCCGAGAACGACATTTCGCCGAAAACACGAATCTCGCATCTGGTGAATCTCTTTGTAAATGGAGCTGTGGTGAGGTGAAGCTAATAAATATCTTTCTGAACGGGTATTACACTTTTTTGTGCGTGATAAATGTCGGGTAATAGTTGATATCATTTTCA